>DATNQS010000599.1:0-12214 GCA_036703925.1 Candidatus Sericytochromatia bacterium | reverse complement strand
CATGGCTCTTACGCTCACCTCGCTCAACAGCGTCTACAACTTTTTGCCGAAGGTCATCACTATAAGGGGCAGGCATAGTCGGCTTCTCAAGCAGCTAGTACAAGAACATTCTGTACTGACTATCCCCTTAACTGCAATATGCCTACTCCTGCGCTGTTTAAGCGGCGGCCTTTTCTGCCCAAAATCATCCTGCTGAATGTACGGTGGTCCTGCCGTTATTCCTTGAGCGATCGAGATTGAGAGGAAATGATGCAGGCACGGGGGTGGAAGTAGATCACTCCACCATCAAACAATGGATGCTGCGGTCTGCTCCAGCATTGGTCAAACGCCTTCGATCCCATTTGCATCCTACGCATGATTCGTGGAGCGTTGACGAAAACGACATCGAGATCAGAGGAGTGGAAGTATCTGTAGAGAGCGGTGGCTTCAGAAGGTCATACGCTGGGCTGCCTGCTGAGTGCGAAGCGGGAGGGTCAGGCAGCAGCGCGCTTCCTGCGTAAAGTGCTGCGGTCCCAGCATACTCAGACTACACGAGTGCTTAACGTGGACAAGCATGCGGCTTACCCAGTGGTGATGGAAATGCTCAAGAAGAGACGATCGTAGAGGAAACCGAATTGCGACAGAGCAAGTCTTAGAACCACATCGTTGAACAGGATCATCGAAATAGCAAGCGGATTGTGAGACCGCTGCTAGGGTTCAAAGCATTTAATCGTGCGAGGAGAACTTTAAGCGGGATTGAGGCGATGAAGATGAGGACAAGTGCAAGGGATAGAACAAGGGAAGAGTTTATCTTAAGTAAAATTTATTGAATCAATCTTTGGGATTGCTGCCTAGAGCAACGTGAACGATGCAAATCGTTCATTATCGAAATGCTTGCGGCACAACCGCCACTTGAACAGAGCAGGAATAGACACAGTCGAGAGACCAGGCACGCCTGAACTTGATTACCTTACTACTGACCAGTTTTTGCGACCCAGCCTACAGAAGTTGGTGTCACGACTGAGGCTGATTGATCTGGAGTAGAATTGCCAATTCTGTCGCAGAGATGTCGATCACTTTCACTAAGATGGGGGTTATGTTCCAGATAGTCACGTACGCGATCGCAACCTTTCGAGAGCAGTTCGTCGAATTTTCCTAGCCGCCACACCTCAGTAGTCCCATCAGTTCTAACCACAGCCAACATACTGTTATCAAGACTGAGACTAAGACTTTTAATAGCACCATTTTCTGAAAATTTCATCACTTCTTCACCCCTCAAGTTCCACAAACGGATGGTGTTGTCTGAAGTCGAAGTAGTGAGGAGTAAGCTAGCATCCTGACTAATCTTGACAGAATTAAAGGAATTACCAGCTTGCCGTCCTGGGATCAGATTAGTTGAGCGATTTGACAAATTTGACAAAGAAATATTTCCGGTACTTTGGTTCTCTGTTCCCCTAATAGCTCCTATTGGTCTACCATCAGTTTGAAAGCTAATGCTTTCAAATTGATCAGTTATACCTCCTTCGTTTTCTTTTGACCGCTTACCCTGAGTGTCCCATAACCGGGCTGAAGATACATATATGGGAGTAGTACCGCTATCTCCTATAGTGCCAATCTTTTGACTATCCTGACTCCAACTGACACTCGTGACATTGTCTGGATGCGCTTGGAATTCTTTTATTACTTTGCCTTGCAAATTCAACAAGCGCACCATACCGCCATCTCCTGTGGTGGCAATTGTTTGACCATCCGGGCTGAAACTAGCACTCGTGCTTTTGGGAAGCCCTGTAAATTCCTTCAGTGGATTGCCTTGCAAATCCAACAAACGGACAGTGCCTGCCGAGTCAGTGGCAGCTATCATTCGACCATCAGGGCTAAAACTAATACTTTCGATTCCGTTAATTTCTATGCCGTTTTGCTTTAGCTTGGTTTGGGATAACGGCTGTTGACCTAAATTCCAAACGCGAATGATGTTGTCATCCCCTAAAGTGACCAGTTGGCTGCTATCGAGACTAAAAGTGGACATCTTAACTCTGCCCTGGGGCAATTTAAATTTGCTCTTATCTCTGCCGTCAGTATTCAACAAGTTGACGGTGCCATCAACCCCTGTCGAAGCCAATTGATTACCATCGGTGCTAAAACTGCCACCTCGGCTGATTCTCTCATTTATGTTCTGAGTAATTTTTCTTGGTTCTTTCTCTGAGAAGTTCCATAAGACAGCATTTTCTGACTCTTCTCCATGAAAAATCATTGCTTGCTTGCCATCCGGGCTAAAACTGACTTCTATTACAGTACTTTTTATTGCATCACCATAGCAGCCTTCTTGAAATGTCGCTAACGGTTTGAGCTTACTGCCCAGCAGTTCTAGTACACTAATTTCGTCTCCGCTCAATGTAGCTAACAGTGGATTGCCCCTAGGATTGAATTTAAGCCCAATAATTTGCCGTTTTGTTGGGACGGCAACGTTATTTATCTTGGTGCCTTGCAAGTTCCATAATCGTAAAGCTTTATCCTCTCCAAAGGTCGCAACTTTGTTACCATCTAAACTAAAACTGATGCGTTCAATTGCACTTTTGTGTGCTTGAAATTCCCTTAGCTTATTGCCTTGTAAATCCCATAGGCGGACTATACCTTCTCTTGATGCAGTAGCAATTTTACTTCCATCCGGACTAACACTGATGCTTCCACGATAGAGACCTTTTTGCCCTTTTAGCTCAGCGACCTGTTTACCGCCTTTATTCCACAGGCGGACTGCACCGTTCTCGTTTGTAATAATAAGTAGCTGTCGATCGCCAGTAAAAAACATACTCCATACAATACCTGGAGGCGCATCCCAGCGATTGCTTTCTTTTACGCCGTAGACCATATTTCGTAGGGTCTGTTCCACTTCATTACGCAGGTCATGACTAGGAGGCAAAGAGATCTGCTTAATGTTTTTGCCTGCCCGAAGGCTTAAAACTAAAGCATCTAGCTGTTCATTGGCGCGAAAGTTAGCTTCAGCAGATGCTCTAGAAGCACTAGTCTGTCCAATCTGTGCATTTCTCTGTCCAATCTGTGCATTTCTCTGTCCAATTAGTGCAGCGATAATTAGCCCACTCAATCCCAGGAGCGCTCCCGTTGCAAGGCGCCACCGCCAGCTTGTGTTTTGGCGCCTTTTTAATACACTTTTCTGTACAAACTCTGCTTCTATCTGGTTAAACCAGTTGTCATTGGATTTGAGTTCTTCATTCAAGACATCCAAATAAGGATTCGTATTCCACAAAAACTGTCCAGCCTTTTCTCGTGATCGCTCTTGCTGCGGTTGCGATCGCTGCCATCGTCGAGCAATTTGAATACTGGCTTTGATCAACAAGTTTTCGATGGCGTAGAACCCTCGATCCAACTTATCAATCACAGGTTCAGCCTTTGCCAGAAGCCTTTTCGACTGGTTCTTTCTGGTGACCTCTTTCCACTCCTCAGCCGCTGGAGTCAGCCGCCGTTGCAGAATTAAGCTTTCTTTTTCCTCTTGCTTCCAGGTCAGCAGCTTTTGCCACCCCCGTACCAAGGCATCATGAGCTGGCTCTGCATAGGCTTTCCCATCCGGATCTTGCCCTTCCACCACCAAACGGGCTGCCGAAAAGCGTTCAATCACTTGCTTCACGCGATCGTTTTGAGCCGGTGGATACTCAAATTCAGACAAAGGCACTTTGCGGCGAGCTAACTCACCACCACCCACTGCCACCATCCGCAGCATCACATGCCGAACGGTTTGTTCGTAGGCTTTGTCTTGTTGAACAAGCGCCTCATATTCCTGGTCTGCCCGTTGCGTCAGGCTGCAGGCCACGCCACCCAGTTCGTTATAATCTGCCTCGGTAATTGCCCGCTCAATGCTATCTCCCCGATTTTGAGCAATGTTTTGTCGCTGCAAATACTTGAGATAGAGTTCACTTAAGGTGAACGATAGCAGCGGTAAGGCTCCTGGCATCTCTGCCACTTCGTCAATTAACTGATCAATCAGCGGCTTCTTGGGATCGTCCGATTGAAAATACATTACCCGTTTCGATGCGGGTTCCTCGATTGCTTCTCGCAACTCCGATCGCGTCATCGGTGGCACCACAAAGCGCGCGGCACTCCAATGTTCCTTGAGCACTGTATCTTGAAACTGGGGTTCAAAGTCTGATCGCAACGTCAGCACCAAGTGCAACTGTTCGGGATACGCCACTACCGCCTGTAACAACCCGCTTAAAAAGTGCTTCCGCTCTTTCTCATCGCGACAGAGCGTAATCAATTCTTCAAACTGGTCGATCACCAGCAGTAGTTTCATCCCCAGATGCTGTGGACTCCAGGCTGCCATATACTGCATCAACATCTCAACTGCTGACTCTGATCCCACTTCCGGAATTGAAGCACCAGGAACCGTTTCCTGTGCTAGCACAATGCTCAATGCCTTAAGCGGAGACTCACCTGGTCGTATCGGCGCTAGAATCTGCCACTGGGGTTGGTCTGTCTTTGCGTCTCGCTCTTTCAGGTCAGGAATCAACCCTGCTTTAACCAAACTCGACTTGCCACTACCCGAAGCGCCCAGCACCACCGATAGTGGCTGATGGCTGACAAACTCGCCCAGCTTGGCCGTCAACGCTGACCGACCGAAAAACAAATCGCTCTGTTCGGCCTCAAACGATTGCAAACCGCGATAGGGGTTTCTCGACGCATCTAACGGTGGCGCAGGCGGCAGGTTCAGGACATGCCCCGGTGTCAAAAAGAGATATTCTCCTTTGTCGTGCTTCTTCAGCGGCCAAAGCCCTGGCGTTTGTCGATAGCGATTTCCCTCAGTCGCCGGTTCAACCCGATCGCGCAAATACACATACAGGTCTGTTGCTGTAGTTACCCCATCTCCCGCCGGTTTACCAGCAGCAGCAGGCGGATATACATCAGCTTCTCCCGCTAACGCTTCGATGAGCGCGGCAGCAAAGGGGGAATGATTACCCGTTTGCCCCCGCTCTGAATTGATGGTCAGGGAGTCCAGGGCTTTTTGGTCGTAGGCGGCAGATGTAATGGTTTGCCAGGCAGGATCTTGAATGAAGCGATCATAGCGCTCCTTGTGAATTACCTTCTCTGGAACCGATAACAGATCACGGGTACCCGACCAGCGAAAGGCTCCGGCAAAACAACAATCTAAAATTCCCAGAAAATGGCGACATGGTAATGCGCTCAGCGCCGCTTGCAATTTGGACATGGATAGATAGGTGTTACTATCGCCCTGTTTAGCGTCCTGAGGAATCAAATACCCTTCTGGACCGTCTGTTCCATTCATCGCAAGCCCATGCCCTGCAAAATAAAACAGCAGGCGGCTATCCGATTGAGTATTTTTGGGAAGCACTTTGTCCAAAAGATGCTGCAACTTCTCTAGGGTGGCTTGCTCATCAATCAACTGCATCACTTGGTAGTGATGCTTTTGCTCCAGAATCTCAGCTAAGGCCTTGACATCATTTACAGCATTACCGAGTGGTGCAATGCCACTGCCATACTGGTCGATGCCAATCACAACCGCCAAACTGTGCGAAAACTCAGACATGCTGCGTCCTGTAGTTAGTTAAATACTTGCTATTGACCCAATGCTTGGCTGACTGCTGTTGAGAGTGCTTTTAACCCTTCTGAATTCGTAAAATAGACCAGGTGATCGCAACCGACTTCGTGAATTTGGGGTTGGGGAGATCGACCCTCTGGCACCTGCTTGATGCTGTCGACCGTGGCCGCAATATCATTGAGCTGTCCAAAAAATGGCAGTGCTACTGCATTACTCATCAACTTTTGCATCAACCGCTTCAGTCGATTGGAATCTAACATTGCTGGAATAATGGAGGTGTTGCCCGCCAAGATGGTGTAGGGAATCTGCGGATCAGGATTGGCAGCTAGAGATTTAAGAAATTCTGATCCAGGCTGCATTTGATCCAGTGTAGTATCGATCGTTTCAATTGCCGTTACCAAGCTCCCTAGCACTTTAACAGGCCAAGCAACAGTCGAGAGGCTGTTCAGCCCGATCGCTAGTATGGCCGTGCCCCAAGCTTGGACTGTGGGCCAAGGAGACCCCCCATTGGGTGTTCCCAGCATCAGCAGATGATTGACGACCTCATTGCCCCCTTCCCGTTCAATAAACCAACGAGAAATCAGTCCGCCCATCGAATGTGCCACGATGTGCAGAACTTTTCCATGATTGACACCCAACCCAACGGCAGCAAGCCGCTGCTTCAAGCTGCGGGCATGATTCTCAATCGAGGTATTCAGGCTTTCATAGTCAAAAGCAAGCACCAGGTCATACTGATCACCGAGGGATTTTTGCTGTCCATTCACTGTAATTTGAGCACTTCGGACACTGGGCACCATGCTCTCGGTATCACCAATAATGCCGTGGATATAAAGCACAATTCGCTTGGCATTAGCAACTTGCTGCTTGACCTGTTCTAGTTCCGAGACATAGTTCACTATGCCATCAGAAGTCACGTCAACCGCTGCCAGAAGCGGGTAGGGAAGCTCTAAACCAAGCTTTTCACTCACCACTTTCTGGAAGAAGATACGAATCGCTCCGGTCAGGCTGCGCTCTCCTGCACTCACTGGATCGGGTAATCGTTCTAAAGTAATTTCGGTTTTACCCGCTCTCGTCTGTCCTAACCCTAAGGGCAGGAAGAATTCACCGTCATGGGCGATCGCTAATACCCGCTCTCCATCACCCAACACGGTATCGACCGATAGCTTCAGGGGCTGTTGGGGTGTGACCGTAGCGATCGTCTCTGCATCGACATGGTTGAGTTCCAAAGCACTCAACCCTGGATCAGTACCGCGACTGGTCGTGAACTGAAACGGCTGAGTCACCGTAGCATCTTCCCGCAACAGGGGTGGCAGGATCAGATTGCCTAAGTCTCGTGTGGATTGGGTGACGGTGGTTAGCCTTGCTTGAGCTTTTAAGCTGGGATGCGGTTGGAGCGTTACCCCAGCCCCCAAAGAAATCCCCTCGCCTTCATTCGGCACAATAGTGGTGTTCAACGGTCGCACGGTTGTAATGGCAACCTGGCTACTCACCCAGTCATCGTAAAGCTCCTCTTCCTCTGGCACCGCTCTCAGGTCACGAGACTGCACCCGGCGCATCAGACGATTCAAGGTTCCTTGACCTCGTTGAACAGATTGGACAGCACGGGAAGTAGGGAGATCTAGATTCTCTTGTTCGAGTAGCGTGGCATCAAATTCAGCAGTGCTAACGATCAGTTTGAGCAGATCTTTCGTTTCGGTAATTCCTTGTTTTTCCCAGAGATCTTTTGGCACTGTCGGGTAAAGCAGTTGATTATTAAGTGCCCATGCTTCCTCCCCCGGATCAAGCCAGACTCCACCGCCATCAAACAAACCTGCAATGACTGCATAGCGGTCTGTCAAATTCAGGAGGGCACAGTAGAGTGGGTCGCTGCTGGTATTTCTGATTTTGACCTTAAAAGCAGGAGGCTTCCACTTGCCACTTTCCTGTTGATACTCCAGGCGAATTTGAGCGTCTTGCAGTTCACGTCCTTCCTGTATCAGAGACATCTGCACAGCACCGGGCTGAATGCGGCTGCTGGCAGGGCTGGAGAGTTCCGCAATATTAGTCCAGCGAGCCATGTGTTCCAATCGTTGAATTGCCTGCATAGCACTCGCAGCAGTATAGTCTTGAATCTGCGCAACCAGTGGACGATCAACAGCGGGTCGAGAAATCAGATATTGCCCGTCACGAGCCAGCAACTTAAACTCTGCCGCTTCAACCGTGGTGACTTCGGTAATATACAGTGAGGGTTGTTGCGCCGGACCATTCTTTCGCAAGGCAGTACGAGCCAATTCAATCCCGTCTGTATCCCCAGTCATCAAGATGCCTTTGGGCGGTAAAGGAAAACTGGTGATCACTGCTTTATAGGTTGTTTCAGGATTTAAGTTCTCGATGTCACTGATTTGAACTGTACTAAGTTGCGGCAGGATCGTGAGGACTTCGGCAGACCCGATCGCCATTGCTAATTGACGCAGTTGTTCGGGAGCGCTATTAAAGGGAAACAAGGACAGTAAAGTGGTTTGTCCGCCTGCAGGTTGAGGAATCCCATGCACTGCACCCCCATTGATCGCCCAACCGTGACCTTTGTGATAGCTAACAGTGAAGTAGGGGGTAGAGGGGGCGATTGCGCCACCCAGAAATGGTTGATCTAAATCCTTCAGATCAGTGGCTTCCATTTGTGGTGACTGATCCGTTAGCTTTGCTCTCACTAAAGCACTGGTGCGTTTGAATAAGTCACGATAGGTCAGGCTGCCGTTGGCTTTTTGCAAAGTATCCAACAAGAAATAAGAGAACGCGCCCCGTGGCTGATCTCCTCCGTTGTACTCTTTAGCGAGCTCACTGTTGCGGCAAGCAGATAGGACAATGTGTTTGCCTCTCGGTAAGGTCCAGCCACTCGGATGGGCCTCTGGATTGGGGGAGGTAATTGATAGATGTTCAATGTCTGCCAGGGAGAAGATAAAACTGTCGAGGGGGCGTTTACGGCGATCACATGGAGCTTTGCGAACGGCTGTATCACCCCCTAAATCTCCACGCGTCCCTGATCCCGAATGGCAGCAGTCCAGAATGATGGTAATGTGAGGCTTTTTCTGATCCACCTCGGCGATGAGCGTCGCTAGTTCCTTATCGGCTAACCCCCAACCACCTGGACTGAAGCTGTCATAGCAAACCAAAGTTTCATTCAAGCGATCAGGTTCCAATGCCCAAAAGGCTTCCGGGGAGTCTTGCTGTCCGCCATGTCCAGCATAGTAAAAGAAAGCAACATCTTCACTGCCTGCTTGGCATAAATGTTGACGGAAACCATCAATAAGGGATTGACGAGTAGCTTCTTGATTCAGCAAGGTGCGCAGATGGAGCTGATATCCATCCGTTGTCACTCGCCCTTCCAGATAGGCTTTGACTGCCAGAATATCGTTAACGCAGCCCTTTAAGGGAGAGATCGGATTAAGATATTCGTCAATACCAACAAGAAGCCCATAAATGTTACGAGTCATAGTTATCTAAAAAGCAAAAGGGGACAAAGGTGTTTGGTTGTGTTGTAAGAACTATTAAGGCACAAACAATTGCTCTACTCTAGACTCAATGAAGCAACAAGGTCGAAAATTTGAGACATGAATGCTCTTTGTGCTTGCACATCTCCTTTCCTAACCCCTTGAACCTGTCCTTTACGAATTATGTTCATCGCCTCAATGCCCCTCAAGGTTCTTCTAGCAGTGTTGAACCACTTGAACCCCATCATTGGTTTCCCAATCGGCTTGATGATGTGATGCTCCTGCTCAAACACCTTATTTAAGTCTTTGCTCTGTCGTCATACGGTTTCTGCTGCTAGCGTTTCAGCCACTTTCAGAGTTTCTCTTGCCATTGGATCAGCAGCACGCTTGTCTGTAGTGCTTACTCGTGGGGCTTGGTCTGCTGTGCTTTAACTACCTTGCGAAAAAAGCGGGCGGCGGCCTTATGCTCTCGCCTCGCACTTAGCATGAAGTCCAGCGTGTTGCCTTGGGCGTCCACGGCTCGATACAAATATTCCATACCCCCTTGCTCTGGATGTAGGTCTCATCCACTCGCCCTAGCGCAGCCATGCCCAAAGGGCTATAGAATCGTTTGTAGAATTCCAATGGGATCGAACTCGCTCGTCCAGTGCGGAGCGTACTCCAGCACTGGACGATTGCTTGTGGCATGATCGACTTCCACCCCTCGCGCTTGCATCATCTCCTCTAAATCTCGATCGCTCAAGGAGTAGCGGCAAGACCAGCGGACACTGAGTCGGATGATCTCTGGCAAAAAGTGCCGCCCTTTGAATCAGGTAGCAGTAGACAGCGGAGGGCGAGAAGGCTAGTTTAGGATTGATTACCTTACCACTAACCAGTTTTTGCGACACAACCCTAATTGCAACAATACCGCTTTGATAGCTGATGCATTCAAGCTAAGCATCTAGTTGTGGTGGTGTTAGCATCATTGTTTCTTATTTTGAGGGAGAGCGATCGCTATGCAAGCGCAGTCAGCGATCGCCCGCGTTTACTCACCCTCAAGGCCTTAACAGCCCAAGATGCCACCCAAAGTTAACGGACCCACAACCCCTTCAACATTGGAATTACGTTGTCCACTCTTTTGAAGCTCAATTACAGCGGCTTTCGTTTTAGGCCCAAACACTCCATCTGGCGTGCCTAGATTCATTCTCTTTAAGATCATTGCTTCTTGCATTTGTAGAACGGCGTTGCCACTGTCTCCTGCTCTTAAAAAGTTTCCAGGTTGATTGTCTGCCCAACCGCCTCGATAGCCCATTGCCTCCCAGGTTGCTGCTCCAACAATGCCATCTGCAGCAAGGTTTTTAGACTGCTGAAATTGTTTAACGGCTTCTACGGTCATTGAACCAAACTGACCATCAACAGTACCTGGGTTAAAGCCGCGAACTTGCAAGATGTACTGCAAATCTGTGACTTCTGCTCCGATGGAATCTTTTTTCAAAACAACGGTTCTGGATGGTTTGGTGCTAGCCATTTTAGTTCTCCTACTTTTCTATCTAAAGCACTATATTCGTCTGCGATAGGAAAGCCGTCAGTCTGACCACTGGGTTCACTGAAACAACATAGTTGTGCCGCAATGACTTCTTAGGGGCAAACCAACGGTGCTAATCGTGTTGCTTTAAGCAATAACTCCAAAGAGTTTTCCAATCAACTTAGAGTTTGAGCCGATCTGTGAGAAAAAAGGCAAGAGAGCCTGGAAAGCTGTATTTAGATTGAGTTTTAGAAAAGCTATCGAAGTGAGGTTCAGCATCAGAACTTTTGCATCAGGGTGCAGAAATTCTAGATAATGGGGCAGTCCTGTAAGCGTTGTGGCGTTAAGCGAATGATGCATTTTCTGACGCTTTGAGATCAGTCGTCAGTCTCACGAGTTTTGAGCGTTACAGCGGATTACAAAAACAGAGTTCAGACCAAGATTAATCCAGGCTGGTTTGGGGGCAGCAGATTTCCATCTGAGACAGATAAGTACTCACAAGATGATTCCAACGGCTAGCACCGTCAACGTAGCCCAGAGAAGTGATCGGTTGGAGAAGATTATTTGCGGCGGGGGATGGGGAACATTATGCGCATCCAATACAGTTAGTTCCCTTAGCGCCTTTTTTCAGGGTTAGGCTGAAGGTGCCAGCGATCGCTGCGGAGAAGCGATCGTCTTCTAGAACCGAGGGGCTTCATCTGTCCTTATATCGAGAACCTTAGTGAACCTTTTCCATCCCTCCGATTGCCGTACCTTCTCCCGTACCCTGCCGGTCATTTCGATCGCTCTACTCGTCCCGCTGGGGCTAGCGATGAGTAGCTGTCAAAACGGCACTAGAGTCACTTCTCAGGCAAGCGATGGCACTGTATCTCCCTCTCCCCTTCCCTCTGACCCCAAAATCATGGTAGTCCGGGGCCTCACGATGGGAGATCGAGCCTGCTATATGAAGTTGGAGAACGCGCAAGGGCAAAGCTCAGAGAATCTAGCGGACTTCGACATCTGCACACAGTCGCAGTTGGTTAATAAACGCGTTCGGCTTACGCGAACACCCACCCCGATTTCTGCCATGTCCTGCCAAGGGGATCCAGAGTGTAAAGAGAGGGAAACCGTGAATTTAATTACCGCAGTCAAAGTGGTGCCGTAGCTTTGGTAAGACGAGAGAACCGCTGTTCTCACGACGATCGTCTGAAATAGGAGCGTCAGCCAACACTTGCGTGCACTAGATGGACTGGCAACCTCCGGTCTCGTTTTAATATTACCTCCCGCCGGTGCCGCTCGCTATCAGCTGACTTCATTTCTAAATTGAGAGGCTACTGCAGGGGGTTCTGTCGCAATTCTTTAAAGTGACAAGCGCTTTGTGACAAACGTATGGCTTGAAGCGCTCACTTGCAAGCGTGCTTCGATCAACCTCACTTGAGTCACACTGTCCCCTTGACTGCTTCCTTGCACTTGCTGCCCTTCTTGATTCAACACTCGTTGAGTATTCAGCATCTGTTTACCCCTTTACTGCTTTCTATTCTCTCTTGTTTTCCGACAGCTCTAATGAATTTCCATTATTGCAAGCTTTTGAGGTCTGATTACCTAACTATTGAATTTGCAACAGAAACTACTTGGCATACCTAATGATGTTTTTTAATCCGTCAAAACTGAATTGGCGGCTATTGCCCTTTCGCTTATTTTTTTTTCGTTCCTGCTCCC
>DATNQS010000598.1:0-3211 GCA_036703925.1 Candidatus Sericytochromatia bacterium | reverse complement strand
AAAAATCGTTAACCGCTCCATTTCTCTGGGAGTTAAGTACACATCAACTCTCCGTAACGCTTACTCACCCCCGCATTACACTGCTTCTGCCGGGACTCGTAAGTAGCAAAAGTTACAAAAGCTTGCATCAAGCCGATTCTGCACTCCTCACCCGATCGACTTCGGTTACTTCTCTGCCTTGTTGAGGAGACGACCGATCGGGTGAGGCAGAGTTTTTCTCGCGCACTGGGCAATGCAAACGGAGGCAACTACTAGAGATTGTCGATCGCCACAGGTTCCACCGTATCCGCCATCGTGAAACCAAACACCCTGGAGTAAAAGTAGAACTCACCATCCAGCGTCCGTTTGATGTTTTCGGCTTTGCGAAAGCCGTGCTGTTCGCCTGCAAAGAGAACATACGCAACGGGAAGTTTTTTGGCGCGGAGGGCATCGACCATCATTTCTGCCTGGTTGGGCGGCACAACTTTGTCTTCATCTCCCTGAAAAAAGATAACGGGACAGGAGAGGCGATCGGTAGCATAAAGGGGCGATCGCTCTCGGTACAGTGCTTCAGCTTCGGGGTAGGGGCCGATCAACCCATCCAGATAACGGGCTTCAAATTTGTGGGTGTCTTTTGCTAACGCTGCCAGGTCGCTCACGCCGTAGAAGCTGGCACCCGCCTTAAAGACCTTGCGAAAAGTCAGTGCTGCCAGCGTTGTATAACCACCCGCGCTGCCACCGTCGATGACCAGGCGATCGCCATCGACCCTACCCGCGTCAGCGAGATACTTGGCACCATTAGCGCAGTCATCCACATCCACAATGCCCCACTGACCTTTCAAGCGCTCACGATAGGCGCGCCCATAGCCTGTGCTACCGCCATAGTTGACATCCAGCACTGCGAATCCGCGACTCGTCCAGTATTGGATTTTCAGGTTAAAAACGGTTGAGGTTGAACCAGTCGGACCACCGTGGCTTTTCACCAATAGCGGCGGACGTTCATCATCAGGCGCAGTGTAGTCCTGATTAGTAGGCGGGTAGAAAAAGCCGTAAGCGATTAAGCCGTTTTCCGTTGGAAAGGCGATCGGCTCTGGTACAGAGAGATAGCCTGGATCAATCGTTAAATTGCTAGAGCGACGAAGTATCTCAAGTTTCTGGGTTGCCAAATCCAGTTGGGCAATGACGCCTGGTTCTGTTGCCGAACCTGCATTAAACAGCACTCGACCCGCTGCCGCGCGAATACCGCCAATTTCGGTGTAGGGTGTGGCGATCGTCTCCAATTGCTTTGTCTGTGTATCTAAACTGGCAAGATACGAAATGCCATCTTTGCTATAAGTACAAATCAGACGTGTTGCAGACTCAAAGGCATAGTTTGAGATACCAAAAACCCAATGCGGCGAACCAAATTCAGCTTCCATCGGGCAAAGCGCCTCGGTTTCTGCCTGCACAGCCCAACGGTACAGATTCCACCAGCCAGAGCGATCGCTGATAAAGTACAGCACCCCATCGGGCGACCACTTTGGTTCCACCACCGACTCGTCCCTGCCACCCGCAATTTTTTGGGGTTCCTCTAGCGTTCTGTCGGCTGAAATGGCTGCCACCCATAGCTCAGTGCTATCCCAGGGCATATTCGGGTGGTTCCAGTTAATCCACGCGAGTTGAGTACCGTCTGGGCTAAGGCGTGGCGATGAGTAGAAGTCGCTGCCAGAAACGAGAATTTGTTGATCGGTGCTGCCATCTAGGCTGAGGCTGACGATCGTATTCACTGCCTCGCCCTCACCTGTATGGTCTTCTCGCACACAAATCAACCGCTGCCGCTGAACATCAACCACACCATCAGCGTAGCGCCACGCAACTTCAGGCGTAATAGCGACGGGTTCAGCACCGACCTCCTGGCGATACAAACGCTGATCGGCAAAGTTAGAAAAATAGACAGTGCCCTGATGGACAAGATATGACCCGCCCCCATACTCATGCACCCGCGTCCGTACGTTTAGTGGGGCTGGTGTAACATCTGCAATCTGACCATTCGAAGTGCGTTGCACCAGCACATTACGACCCGCTTCAGTTGGACGCAACTCTGTCCAGTACACAGTTTCACCATCCAGCCGGACGCTGCCCAACCCGACCGTGCCAGCCACAATCAAATCAGAAGAAATGGGAGATTTCCAGGAACCGTAAGAGTCAATGCGAGAAGAGGTCATAAGGTGAGGAGTGAGGGGAGAAGAGGGGCAAAGGGAGTTTTGAGGCAAGGGGAGTTTTGAGTTAGCCTTTAGCCTTTCAACTCCTGAGCTAGCCAGCATACTATTGTAACGAGGTCTTCTTAACGCTGAGATCTTGAACGATAGCAGCAAAGATCTCATTGATCGTTTCTTTAGCGGCATGAAACTTTGGCACATTCCAGGCGGGTGGCTGCGATCGCTCCAGTTCATCATCGTTGAGATAGACGTGATAACGAAGCTCAATTTGGAGCGCTTCTACGCCTGCCATCTGACCATAGTGTCCCGTAATGTAGCCACCATTGAACACTTTATTTCGTACCGTCTGATAGCCGTTGCTCAGAAAATGTTTTTCTACGGTTGTGATTAAAACGTCTGAACAAGTTTTGCCATTGCGGTTGCCCAAACAAACGGACTCTGTCAATGGCACTCCAAAACTATGCAGATCCAGCAGGTAAACGTGCCCGAACGCCGCAATACGTTCTTGGAGGAGTGCAGTTAATTTTTGATGGTATGGCAGGTAGAAGGTGTCAATGCGTTCCTGTAATTGTTCAGGACTGGGAAGCGTCGCATAAATTGGTTTGTCGAAGGCAGTTTTCTCTGGCATTACCGCTACCCAAAAGTTGCCAAAAATGGGATCTTGCAGTGGGCGATTGAGGTCAACGACGTAGCGGCTATGAGTGGCTTGCAGAACCGTAATGCCTAAGGTGGGGAGCGATCGATACAGTTGATCGAGATGCCAATCCGTGTGAGGTAGCGCTTGGAGGTGTTCCGGTAGAAACTGAGCTGCGATCGCGTCACCTTTTATGTGGCGGGGCTGAATGCTTATGCAGAAGCCTTAAGGGTTACAGACTGTCGAGCCATGCCCCAAGCTACTGCACAAGTGAAGGTTCCAGGTATCTTTCAGCGTCAGCAAGTTCGGGTTGTGTTTCTAGGTCAACTACCGCAACAGCAGCAATCTTTAAGGAATCGCCTGATCGCCCGTTGAATGTAAGTTGTCTCTTGAAAGCCTC
>DATNQS010000597.1:0-2863 GCA_036703925.1 Candidatus Sericytochromatia bacterium | reverse complement strand
GGGTCAATGGGTGCGATCGCCTTTCGCATTCGGCGATCACTACAACCTTTGCAGGATATGAGCCAGATGGCAGGCGCAATTTCTGCGGATGGCTTGAGTGAAGCCAAGCTACAGCTAACGCATGCTCCTAGCGAAGTCAAGGAACTAGCGCAAACCTTCAACATGATGCTGTCTCGGCTCTCGGATGCTTGGGAACAACAGCGCCAGTTCGTTAGCAATGTGTCCCACGAATTGCGAACGCCTTTAACAGTGGTGTTGGGCTATCTGCAAAGCTTGTTGCGTCGCAGCACAAACCTCAACGATTACCAGAAAGAAGCCTTAGAAACCGCTGCTTCAGAAGCCGATCGCACCGTGCGTTTACTCCAAGATTTGCTCAATCTGGCACGCGCTGATAGTGGCTACACGCATTACCACCTTGAATCCGTCGTGCTGAACGATCTGGCGATGGAAGTGGCAGCCATGGCAGAAAACTTTAGCAATCGCACTATTACTGTTAGAGCCACGGCAAAGACAGAAGCGATTGCCGATCGCGATCGCTTGAAACAGGTTCTTATCAACCTGATTGACAATGCCGTGAAATATTCCAACGTTGACCAACCGATCACGTTGATGCTAGAACGCATTGAGCAACACGCCATCATTCGAGTGAGCGATAACGGTGTTGGCATTTCCTTCCAGGATCAAAGCCGCATCTTTGAGCGTTTTTATCGTGTTGATGAAGCACGATCGCGCTGTACAGGTGGTCATGGCTTGGGGTTAGCCATCGTCAAAACACTGGTAGAAGGTATGGGTGGGAGCATTACGGTGCGGTCGAAACCGGGCGAAGGAAGTGCCTTTGTGATCGTCTTACCACTCTCACCTTAAAGGCTTTGCAAGCTCGTAATCTAACGATCATTTGACCCATTTACGAAAATAGCACCCACTCATAGCCTCCACTTTTGCACCTAGGTGAGCAGGTTTTGCTCTACGCTTGCCATCACACTCTAGAAAGACTCTTGAAGGCGATCGCATTGGTGATACCACCGTCCCACTCAGCTAGGGTGAAACAAAGCGCAACGAAATTGTGATCAGAGTCAAGAAAAGGATAAACCCGATCGTATCTAGCATAGTGGTCACCAGAGGTCCACTGACCAACGCTGGGTCAAGCTTAAGCCGCTTCATTGCCATGGGTAACAGAGTTCCCAGCGTAACAGCAACTACTGTATTGATTGCCATTACAAAGCCTGCAACCAGCGCAACCCAGCGCTCCTGTGGCGGTGTCCAGATCAGTGCCAGCAGCACCATCGTTGTTCCTAGCGCAAAGGCTGCCCCTACCCCTGCCAGTAGTTCTTTGCGTAAAATTTTGAGTGTGTCGTGAGGTGTGACTTCACCAACACCTAGAGATCGAATGGTTACCGTCAATGCCTGAATGCCAACTGTACCGCCTGTATTGGAAAACAGCGGCATGATTACTGCAAGGACGGGAACCATTGCGATCGTTTCCTGAAAAGGCGCGATCGCGCTGGAGGCACCAATATACAGCGCCATAATGCCCAATAGCCAGGGCAAGCGATTCCGCAGCTTCTCTAACGGGCGCGAGAGGGATGATTCATCACCACTGCCAACCCCCGCTAACCGTTGAATATCTTCGGTCGCTTCCTCTTCCAAAATGTCGATCACATCATCGATCGTGATGATACCAACCAGGCGATCTTCGCGATCAACGACAGGGAGTGCTAGTAAGTCATAGCGCTTCATTAGTTGCGCCACTTCCTCTTGGGGCGTGTCTGTACGAACTTTAAGGACGCGATCGCTTGCAATATCGCCAATCAACGCGGCTGGAAGCGAGAAAAGCAATTGTCGTAGTGAAACGACCTGTACTAGCTTGCGGTTGTCATCAGTGACATAGGCGTAGTAGACCGTTTCCTTATCCTGGTCGTTGAGGCGAATTTTGCTTAGAGCCTGTTCGACTGTCAGCCCCTGCCGCAGCCGCACGTACTCTGTTGTCATGACCCGTCCAGCAGTGCCTTCTGGGTAGCCCAAAATGGTAGCAGTCGCTTGCCGTTCTAGCGGGCTAAGCTGCTGGATCAATCGTCTAACAACACCCGCAGGCAGTTCGTCAAACAACTCCGCGCGATCGTCTGGTCGCATCGCTTCAACTAATTGACAGACCTGTACGTCGTGCAGGTAGCCAATCAGTTCCTCCCGGACGTCGTGATCCAAGTACTCGAACACCTCCGTCGCCTGACCTTTGTTCAACAAGCGAAAGGCGATCGCGCGCTGTTCCGGCGGCAACTCCTCAATATAATCCCCAATATCCACTGGCTGAAGCTGATTTAGCTCCAGCTTCAAACGATTCAAGTCGGCGATATCCGACAGTGAAGTACGACCTTCCTGAGTTAGCATAACGTCTCCTAAGTCTCCCCCACGCTGGAAGACTTAGGCTCGCCAGATCAGAGGAGAATATTACTGTAAGGTGATGGACTAGAGTCCATGAAATTCACAAAATGCGACATCGATGCCCAGTAGGGTATCGCTGAACCTATGCTAACCGTTATCAGCCCCGTACACAATGTAAAGAAGGACACTTCTTAAATTTTTCTATAAAATTATGCTTTCTAGTAGCGTTTTGACGATGCTAGAGCAAATTTGGTCACCACAAGCAAAAGTAGAGCAATCAAAGCTCGTTGCCTGACCCACATCTAGGCGAATGATCTGGTATCCATCTTGGTAGAGTAAGACTGTAAGCTGTACTGATCGATCGCCAATGCAATTACATCCACCAATTTACCTTTGTCAGATTTCTGCTTTAGTTTTAGTGAGGCTTCTAGGGTAGAACGGACGATCGCCTATGACATATTGCAGACGACTGCCAGGAAACCTA
>DATNQS010000596.1:0-4228 GCA_036703925.1 Candidatus Sericytochromatia bacterium | reverse complement strand
GATGATTACCAGACGCTTGGCGGCTTTCTCCTTTTTCAGCTCCAAAAAATCCCACAGCTTGGCGAAAGCTTGCACTACGGCGATGCTGATTTCACCATCATCTCGGCTGAAGGTCCTCGTTTACACCAAATCCAAATTCATCGCCTGGGAACCGCTGAGACCAATTTAAGTGACTTTACCGCAACTGAGGCGGAGGATGCTGAACACGCACACACTCTTACTTCAGAAGAACGACCCGAAGAATCAGATCATTCGCTGTTTCTTTAAATCATGTCTGCATTCAGTCGACGCACCGTCTTTAGTGTTCTGTTAAGACAGCATTGACTACTACTTGTCACGAGGAAGCGCATAAAAGTCTCTACCTTCACCGAACGCAAAACGGAGGGAGTGGGTTAACGTCTTGCTGCTCTGAGTCGCAAAAACGATTATAGACAGGAAGACTAAACCACTTGACAGCCCAAACAGCCCACGGTAGCCAATTTGTTCAGCAAAAAGACCCAGTGCTGGAGCAGCGATCGCAATGCCCAGATCAAAACCACCGACGCATAGAGAAAAAACTCGTCCACGTTCGTGCGCCTCCGAGCGATCAGCAACCAGCGCAATCATCAGTGGCAAAAAGATGCCGATACCTGCCCCTTCGAGCAGCCCAGCCAGCAGAAAAACACCCGTACTGCGGGCAGACCACAACAGCAGCATTGTCACGGCATAAAGCAGCAGACCTAGCGTAATAAACCGCCCGCGCCCATAGCGGTCAGAGGCACGCCCTGTTAACAACCGGACGCTAAAGCTCGCGACGGCTGCTGCCGTATAGAACAGCCCAGCATTAAGATTGACTCCAGCTTCTTGAATGAATAGCGGCACGAATGTACTCAAAACGCCAAACGCCATCCCTGCAAGCATCAACGTCAGCGTGGGCGTTCGCAGCCGTGGACTTAACAGCAAGCGCCAAAGGGTCGTTTTGCTTGTGCCTCCTATCGGTTGAGCAACAGGTACAGGTGCTTGAATCCATAGGGCACCTACAAACCCCACAACCCCTAACCCAGCCGACAGCAAAAAGAGCGGCGTATACCCTGCCCACTCTTGCAAAAAGCCACCGATCGCGGGTCCAATTGCCACTCCAACTGGATTCACCAAGCTCATGTAGCCAATTACCTCACCCCGATTGGACGGTGGCGATAGATCCACAACAAGCGTACTGTAAGCGGTAGTGAAGGCTGCAATGCTGAGTCCATGAAACGCCCGAATCGCAATCAGGAGCGGCAGTGATTGGGTGACCAAGTAGCCGAGGGGTGCGATCGCCGCGGCGGCTAGACCAATCAATAGCACCACCTTACGACCCCGGCGATCAGCTAACTGTCCCAGCCAGGGACGAAACAGCAGTAGACCAACCGCGAACGCTCCCATCACTACACCGATCTGAGACTTCGTGCCGCCTACATCACGAATGTAAAGTGGTAGCGTTGGCAGTAACGCTGCCAGACTTGCCCAAAACAGCAACCCAATGGCAAACAAGACCAACAGGTTGCGGCGGGTCGCTGGCTCTAGAGCGCTAAAGACTTTCAAGACTGTTGTCCTCTATCTAACGAACCTGATGGGCTGGCAAATCTTTCCCAATCCTTACCCGCACTGCCCTCACTCTAATCTTTTAGGCATTCAAGCAAGGAAATGAGGGCGAGAGAGCTTTGTCAGTCAGCTAGTTACAAACTCATCTCAGATACTATGAGGTTTAATCATCGGCTGCGAAACAAAGATGTTACTAACGCTGTGTTTAATGTCAATGCCCAACCTCTCCTTTCTATAATGAAGAGTTCTTAACAATTTAGCTACACCAGTAAACCTTTTGCAGCCGTGAAATTTAGCTTGAAGTTTGACCTTTGGAGAACGTGACTGTTCAGAAAACGCTCGATTCAGTGTCGATGCCAGCTAGCATTCGTGCTACATTTCCAAACGATTTAATCCAACGGTTTAAAAAGAAATAGGGGCACATTTTCATGCGCCCCTATCCCAAAAAACTTGTTAAGGCTCCCCGCAACGCCGTCTTACCTCAGTTTTTGACCTGGTTAAAACACCAGGTGGGTACCAATGTGCTGTGACTTAAAGTTTCCGAGTACAAGCCCGGTATACTGCCGCCCAGCGGTCGGTTCCCATGTTCAAAAGGAATAGATCAAAAAACGTTATTGGCAGTCACCAACGTCGCAGAAGAACCTTTCATTAGTTTAACGGCTAAAACCGCAAACTGCCCATCTCCTCCGAGCGCGGTTCTAACTTCTGCTCTCAAAATGGCGCTGCTATAGACTCAAACAACGATACAGAAGCAGCTCTACCGCCTAAGACTAATCCGTGACCCTTGCACATAAACCGGCTCCTGCTGCCATCAAAACGGCAGCGATCGCGAACGATGTGTTGATATTGTCCTTGAGCAGTAGCGCTGAAACGGTTGCTCCAGCGAAGGGCGACAGAGCAAAGTAGGCACCGGCACGCGGCGCACCTAGATGTCGCAACGCCATGACAAAGCAAACCAGCGTTAGCCCACTGGTGAAGAAGCCGACGCCTAAGACGGTACACAGGACGGGTAGCGCTGGCAGCGGTTGTCCTAGTATCAGGGCGATCGTCACATTCACGCTGCCAGCAAGACCCGCTTTCAGCATGGCGACTTGGATAGGATCTTTCGTCGCGACTTTGCTAGTGAAATTGCTATCTAGCGCCCAGTGAAAGCAGGTTCCCAGAATCAGCAGTGCGCCCCACGTCATCCCCACTCCCGAATGTTCGGCACGAGCCAGCACAATGCCTCCTGCCACGATCGCCACGATGCCGAGAAAAACCTGCCACTGCCAGCGCTCCCCAAACAACGTCCATGCCAATACCGCTGTGAAGACACATTCAAAATTCAGCAGCAAAGAGGCTGCCGCTGCCGTTGTGTTCACCAAGCCTAACGTTAGCAGCACAGGTGCAATGACACCGCCCGTCAAGATGGAAGCTGCCAGCCAGCCCCAGTCGCGCTGCTGCAAGCGATCAGGCGTGACAGCCTGCTTACGAAGGAAGTAATTGCGAACCACGTAAATGGGCAAAAGCCCCAACCCACCACCCAAAAAGAGCAGACCTGCCAGCATCCACGGCTGCACATTGTTGAGGAACAGCTTTGCTAGAGGCGTAGTGCCACCAAACAGGAGTGCTGTAGCAATGCCAAAGCCAATACCTGGCAATAATGCCCGAACCTTAGACTGGGTCACAAACGTACCTAAGCAGGCAACACCAGAAAGGATACCTCGATCGCACCATAGAATGTCTCCAGGCTGTGCTCGCCCTGCTCATTTACACCATGCCCCTGCCCGGAGTAGAGGCGTGAAAGGCGGTAGCGATGATAGTTACCCAACAAGGCGGGCAAGGTGATGTACTGCACTTCATCACCATTAAACAAGTCTTGATCGAGGTCAGGCAGACTGTACCAGGGGCACTTCATCAACTCATGGTGAGCGTTGTGGTAGCCAAAGTTTAGCAAGAGCAAATTGAGCCACCGATAGCGCAACGACACCACGTTTGAGAAAGTATTAGCCTGTTCGTGGGCACGATCTCGCTTCGGGATCTCGCTGCCGACGGGAAACACCTCATAGGTATGCTGAAACGCATCGACAAACCGCAGTACGGTTAACATCCCGATATACGCAAAAAAGTAGAGCAACAGCGCTTTCGGCGACGCGAGCGCCAACAGCGTGAACAGTCCACCCCGGATCAGCAAAGTGAAAATATTCCGCCAGCGCTCATCTTTACGCTCCTCGTCCCAGAACGGTGCAACGATCGAGCGAAGACGCAGTAAAAAGGCTAGTGCGGGAAAGTAAAGCCATTCCAATGCCAGCAGCAGCGATCGTACTGGCGCAGGCATTGCTTGCAAAAACGTCACCAGGTCAAAGCGGCAAAAATCAACTCGATTGACGTGATGTGCAATATGTAGCCGCGCCAAATCCTCAAAACGGGCATAGCAACCGCCATTGAGCCAGAGCATTAGATTGCCAAACGCAACATTCCACGCCTTGCTTTCAAAAATAGCGCTGTGCATGAAGTCGTGCGCCAGATATGCCGAACAAAGCAGGCTGTGAGTCAAAAAGACTACTCCCAGAGCATTTAGCCAGCCGTTTGGCAGTAGCAATAGCGCAATACCGCCCACATAGCCTACCAGTGTATAGGCGATCGCTAGCGTATTCCACAGCGGCTTTTTTTGATGCAAATAGCG
>DATNQS010000595.1:0-13186 GCA_036703925.1 Candidatus Sericytochromatia bacterium | reverse complement strand
TTGTCAAAGCATATTTGTCTCAGACCGGAAGCAGCGTAACAACTGACGCGAAGTAGCGGTTGAGCGAGAGACACTTAGCACAAGATTGCGTTAGCTTCCTGCTATGTTATCACTGTTACGAATGAGACTGCGTCAGGCGGTCGATCGACACCTTACCGCTCGCCAAAGTGATGTGGCAACAACGAGCGTGGATCGTGTCACAACAGAGCAGGGAGAGCGGTTAAGCCTTGATCAAACTGTACGAGCAATATCGCTCAAGCGTGCGAGAAAAGCGATACCGTTTGTTTATGTCTGCGCGATCGCCCATCGTTTAGCTACTCCGTCTCAGCCCGCAGCACTGATCGCCGCTCAATTAGTTGATACGCTGTTACAGCCGCTTTCTATACCGGAGGAAGACTCTCTGTCGGGCATTGCGGTGCAAGCAACCGCTACAGGCTGGCTGCAATTTGAGCTAAGTGATAGAGCGATCGCGGCATGGCTTGACCGTCTCCTTGCTAAAGCGCTGCCCCAACAGTCAGGTATGTCTCTTACTTCAATGGAGCGGCAGATGGTGCTGCCAACAGCGGCAATCTTTGAAGTGCAGTATGCTCATGCCCGTTGCTGCTCACTCTTACGGCTTGCTCATAGTGAGGGCTTAATCACGCTGAACAGGCTTGACGTAGCACCACTCGTCTGGCGCCTTGTCAACCCGCCGTCTATACCCTGGCTGACCTCTACTGCCCAACTTTGCCTGAACCATCCCGCCGATCGTAGGCTGCTTGGTTATTTAGTGGAGGCGCTGGACTGCTTGTCTAACGAATCGCCGCATCGCACTCAGCAGAGCTTGCGATCGGCGCAGGCGATCGCGCAAGCCATGCAGGCGTTTCATCGCGTGCATCCGCTATGGCGTAAAACCGGAACAGAGCCAAACTTGGTGGTGGCACAGCTAGGATTACTGCTGGCAACCCAACGCATTCTGTATGCACTCTTGGCAGACGGGCTGGATCTTCACCCTGTAGTGGAGCTTTGAAGGCAGACTGGACGCAGATCATCAGAAATTCTTGATGCTGGTTGAATTTGACATAGGTTTTTCTAATTACTTTTTTCATAGACAAACCTGTCGCAGTCAGCTATATTCTTGAGTGTGTGAGGAGCGAACCAGCAAGAGCACCGAGACGAAACACGGCAAGTCGTCGGTGCTCTTTCTGATTTTAAAGCTAGTTAGCTTTGAACGCAATTTTTAGCTATCAGCGTCCAACCACCAGTATTTAGAGCTTGCACGATCGCTGCGGCAGCACGTTGAAAGTTATCACTCTGGCGTTTCCTTAGAGTAGAAATTCCTCAATAGCCGCTGCAGAGCCATCCTTCTCAACATCAGGGGCAACCCAGTTCGCTAAGGCTTTTACGGCATCTGGCGCATTACCCATGGCGATGCCAATGCCAGCATATTCAATCATCTCCACATCGTTGAAATTGTCGCCGATCGCCATCACATTTTCTGCCTTCAGCCCTAAATACTCTTCTGCAAGGTAGCGAACAGCCGTACCTTTGCTGACCAACGGGTTAGTTGCTTCAAAGAACGTTGCGACAGATTTTGTCAGATAAAGTTCGGCGGGTGTATAGCGGCTCTGCAAACTGCCCAGCAGAGTAGTGATTAAAGCTGTGTCGTCGCTCAGCGCCAGGACTTTTGTTGGCTCGGCTATCAGTGCTGTACGCAAATCACCAACAGGAATTGGCTGTACGCCAGAGCGTTTGGCATACTCCTTTGTCTCTGGGGTAAGTTCGCGCACATAGAGTTGGTCGTTGATATAGAAATGCACTGAAAGCAACGATCGCAACTCTGGCTGCTCAAAGTAATCTAAAAGCTGTAGCACCAGTGACTTCGGCACCGTCCAATGACGATGGATCGTTTGCGTTGCTGGCTCTTGAATCCATGCACCTTGATATGCCAGCAGCGGCAGAGTCGAACCAACTGCTTCATGGAAGCGTAGCGCCGCACAATACATACGTCCGGTGGCGATCGCCACTTTAATCCCCTTTGCCTGCGCTGCCCGAATTGCGTGTATTACAGGCTGACGAATCTCGTTTTCAACACCCGCGATCGTGCCATCAATATCTAGCACAAGAAGTTTGATGTCTGCAGGGAGCGATCGGTTTTGCATGAAGGGGTAAGTGAGGGGGTGGAGAGGTAAAGCGATGAAGGAGCGGAACGGAGGAGGTATTGAGTTAATTTAGCTTTTAGCCTTTAGCCTTTAACCTCTCGCCTCGGTTGGTAACTTTTTCCAGCGTTAACTGGTAGTTTTCGTTCATTACCAGATTAACCGCTGATAATGTGAAAGCAAATCTCATAGTAGCTTGTAAGCTATGGCTGAGGCACAGGGTCGTCGTCGGGCAAGTCGTCGGGTCTTATTAGCGTCGCTTTGGCTGGCGCTACTGATTTTAGTTGTAAAGATGTGGATTGGCTGGGCAACGCAATCATTGAGCTTGCTGGCTGAGTCGCTACAAACGTTGGTGAATGGGTTTAGTATCCTTCTGAGCACGATTGCGATTACGTCGCGCTATCCTGCCAGTCGAGAGGTTGGAGGGCACGGCAAGTTAGAGTCAGTGCTAGCGCTATTGCTGGCTGCGTTGATGGGGTTTGCCTGTCTGAGCTTGCTGGTAGTATCGGTGCAGCAATTGGAGGCGATCGCGCACGAAGCTAGCTGGTTGCCTGTGCGGGTAAACTCGCCATTGCTTCAGCTTTTGGGCGTGGTAGTAGCGACAAATTTTTGCCTTGCCTGTTTTCAGCGCTATGAAGCAGGGCTTTTGGAGAACAGCGCCCTACGTTTTAGTGCGGGTCATCTGTTTCAAGATACGTGGTTAATGCTAGCAGTGCTGGCTGGCTTGGTAGGTGTCGGGCGTGGCTACCTTTGGCTTGACCCAGTACTGGCAATGCTGCTAGTGCTGGCGGCAATCTGTAACTGTTGGCGCATTTTTAATTGGCAGTTGCCATCGTTAATGCGGCAAATCGCGATTGCTCCCGAAGCTTTAGCCCAAACCATCCATCAGGTAGAAGGGATCACGCACTGCTATGGTATCCAGTCTCGCGGCGTAGTGGGTCGTCATGTCTTTGTAGAAATGCGGCTGATTCTGCACCCAGAATGCCTAAGCATTGCTCGTAGTATTGCCGAACGAGTAGAGCATGCGATTCGCGATCGCTATGGTCCCGTTAAGGTGGTGATTTATATTGATAGCGATCGTCCAAAGAGTGGTTAGCCTCTGGCTCCTGACCGCTTCAGAGCATGAGGGCACCAGAGTTCTACCTGCATTACCATGTCAAGGCTCATTTGTAAAGACAGGGATAAGGTAAAGTCTAGGTCGCCTACTGCTTCACCAGCACGCCGAGTTCGCGTTGTATCGGCAGCACGTCTAACGTATCTTGCTGCGAGCAATAGGTTAAGTCTTCGGTAATGCCTAGCTTCAGGAGCCGTTTGCCGTGGGTTGAGTGATGGAAGAGTCCCAGCAAATTGTCTTGCCATTGGCGGTAAAGACTGACAGCTGCGATCGTCTCATCATTGCCAGCCATCTGCTCCAGGGAGTCGCCAAGTTCGGCTTGCAGGCTATGGGCGATCGCGCCTGCACACACTGTATCTTCTAGCGAATAGCTGCCTTCCCACCCAGACCCAACAATCCAGACAACATCCGGCTGCTGTTGGACAAGGTGCTGCACCACAGCACGACGGTTGATTAACGCGGCTGCCAGTACGGTAGGAGCCGCTTCAATGCGTTGGAGCGCCCGTGTCCCGTTTGTAGTGCTGATAAACAGACGACGACCACTCACTCGCTCTGGCGTACAGTCAAGGGGTGAATTGCCAAAGTCAAAGCCTTCTACTTGCGACCCGCCCCGTTCGCCAGCCCGAATCCGTTTGTCGGGTGCCCATGTCTCGCTGACAGCCAGCAGCTTGTCTAAATCGCTGAATGCCTGGACGGCCTCTGCGCCAGACCCCAACGCTGTTGCGATCGTGCTGGTAGCTCGCAAGACATCAACTGCGATAGCACAATCGGCGATCGTTGTAGTCGGCGTTGATTCAGGCATATGGAAAACAAACAGTTTCATGAGAGTCCCGTAAAGTGAAAAGGAATAACAGGTGAAAAAGACGCAGCCAAGAAGAATAGAATAACTCTTAATAAAGCTTTAGAAGTTTAGCCTTACTGATAATAGATGAAAGCTTAGACACTTACGTTTTTGGTGCTCATATTGGCGATTCTGGACACGGACAGTTCTGAGTTTCGTGCCTCTGGCATGGGTGATCAAGCCAAAAGCAACCAATGCTACCCGTCTTTTTAGTTGTAAGTGCTACTTTCATTGCAACCGCCAAGTTTTTTGCAGCTCCAGCCATAAGCAAACGTCTTTACACAGAGTGCTAGACCCTTGAGCGCATGTGTTAGCTTCTCTTGGCTGCTGCGCTTGCGTCTCTTCCCATTTCATACCTTAAAATAAGCCAAATTTGTAAAAACCGTTATCAAACGGCTCGCTCCGGAGGAACTATGACAGATCGCCCAATTATTCTCGGCATCGTTGGCGATAGCGCTGCTGGTAAGACGACATTGACGAAAGGGATTGCTCAATTCCTCGGTCCTGAAAATGTGACCGTCATTTGTACGGATGACTACCACCGCTATGATCGCAAACAGCGTGCTGAACTTGGCATTACTGCCTTGCATCCAGACTGCAACTATCTGGATATCATGCAGCAGCATCTGTCTCAACTTCGCACTGGGCAGCCAATTCTCAAACCGATTTATAACCACAAGACCGGCACGTTTGACCCACCAGAATACATTAAGCCCAACAAATTTGTGGTAGCAGAAGGCTTGTTAGGCTACTCGACGCGGGGTACCCGCGCAGCCTATGACGTAAAGGTTTACCTTGCCCCGCCCGAAGACCTGCGGACACAGTGGAAAGTCAAGCGAGACACTCAAAAGCGGGGTTACTCTGAAGAGCAAGTGCGGGCAGAACTGGTCAAGCGCGAACCTGACTCCGAAGCGTATATTCGTCCCCAACGACAATGGGCAGATTTGGTGGTCAGCTTTTATCCCTCGACTGAGCTAGTTGACGGTAGCAATGGGCACCTCAACGTTCGTCTGGTGCTTAGACCTAACATTCCACACCCCGACTTAACTCAGGTAGTAAGTACCGATACTGTCCACTCTGACTCTGCCATCCGGTTGGGACTCGATCGCGATATGGGCAAACCCGTCGATGTGCTAGAAATTGACGGTCACGCTACCAGTGATCAGGTAACGAAGCTGGAGCGCTTTATCTGTAGCGACATCCCAAACTTAATTGATGCGTGCAATCGTGATATGAATCCCGAACTGGGTGCATTGACAGGCACTACAGGTGAAACGTTACGAAGCTACCCTCTAGCCATTACACAGCTACTGATTGCCTACCATATGTTGAAAGCGACGAACGTTCATTAGGCATAAGAGGTTGTTTGAAAAGTGTCTGGCGGTTAAAAGTGCGAATACACAACAAAGTTCGCTGCTGCGGACTAGCGAAAGGCAAGGGTTTTATAAACTGCGGCGCTAGGTTATAGCCCTTTAGGCATGGCTGATTGCAAAGCGAGTGCTTTGCGTTTCTTCAATGCTGTAGGCTTTACGCTAGTGTCCCTATCGCCACGGCTTTAGTGCCAAGGCGACAAGAAGCTAAACTTCCAAACCATCCTCTAAGCCACAGATTGTTTACTACAGCATGAATTTAGGGGCTAAGGATTTCATACCTGTCCCCTTCTTTCGCATAAGCGCCTTAGGCAACAGCATCGCTATGTAGTTTTGGCAAGATGTTGGACGATTCTGTACGGACGACGATTTGTGCAGGAACACCTACTGCCACAGAGTAAGCTGGCACATCACACAGGAGGACGGCATTAGCGCCAATTTTTGCATGACTGCCGATCGTCACTGGACGAATGATTTTAGCACCAGCGCCAAGATCTACGTGTCCACTGATCGTCACACCACTCACAATGGTTACTTGCTGAAGAATCAAACAATTTGGACCAATCACTGCATCTGGATGAATCACAATCCCGTTTGGATGTGGGAGCAATAGTCCTCCTTGAATCTGACAATTTAGGGGAATATCTGCTGCCGTGACCACACTCCAGAACCGATGCTCCAGGGTATGCCACTTTGTGCATAAGTGACCCAGAATGCCGCCATGCTTCCGCCAATATTGGTAACGCCGAATTGACTTGAGGAGCTGTTGCCCTGGAGACCACCAGCGCAAGCATTGTTCACGGCTCCAATCTGGCTCTAACGCAGAAATATCTAAGAACATCATAAGGGTTCCAAGCAATCAACTCTTTCTATAGCTTTACCCAGATGAAAATAAGAAGGAACCCAAACTGGAGTTGCTTTTAACAAACGTCATGCTTTAGAGGTTTATATCAAAGGTTTGTGTTTAAAGGACACCCTGTATGGCTCAAACTAAGAGTTGGGTAGAGCAAATTCTAGTTAAGTGGGTCATAGATCGCTGTGAATCGGTGTAGGCATCGTCCTTTTTAATATCAAGTTAGAAGCGTTTACCCTGCTCCTGTAAAGCGGGTTCCTGGAGACATTTTTCGAGCGGTCATTGTAGATAGAGCCGCATGACGGAGTGCTGACCCGATTGCTTTACTGCCCCAGGTAAGCCTCTAGCACTTGGGCATTAGTTTGAATTTCGGTAGGAGTGCCAACAGCAAGGTTGCGTCCTTCGGCAAGTACCCAGACCCGATCGCACAGGGACATAATCACATCCATATTGTGTTCAATGATCAGGAAGGTAAGCCCGTCGCGGTTCCAGGTGAGGATGCGATCGCAAATCTGGTTAATGAGCGTTGGGTTCACGCCAGCGGCAGGTTCATCCAGCAAAATCAGTTTGGGTTGGCTCATTAGCGCTCGTCCCATTTCTAGCAGCTTGCGTTGACCACCCGACAACGATCCCGCATATTCATGCGCCATGTGTGCGAGACCGATCGAGTCCAAAATCGTCATTGCCTGTTCGCGCTGCTGGCGTGATTCGGCTGCAATTTGCTTTTGTTTAAACCAGGTGAACCAGAAATTCTCACCCGTTTGGTGTTGAGCTGCCAGCAGCATATTTTCCAGTACAGAGAGGCGTGATAGTACCCGTGCCACCTGAAAGGTACGGATCATGCCGCGTTGGGCAATTTGATGTGACTGGAGATGGTGAATCGGTTCGCCATCAAACAACACGCGCCCTTTGTCAGGACGAATGAAGTTTGAGAGCAAATTGAAGAGGGTTGTTTTGCCAGCGCCGTTGGGGCCGATCAGTCCGGTAATGCTGCCCTTGGACACTTCGATCGCAACCTGATCGACCGCTACCAGCCCACCAAAGTTTTTGATTAGTCCACTCGCTGCGAGAAGTGGCAGTTGCAGTTTAGCGGATTGATCGATCGGTTCCACCTCTGCCAAAATGTCTGCCAGGTCTTCACTGTCAGGATGGCTCAAGTGTTCTACAGGATCAACGGCATTGGGGTTTTTATCGACCAAGTGAGAGTTCCTCCTTTTTGCCTAAGATGCCTTGTGGTCGCGCCATCATGAGCACAATCAGCAGCAAGCCAATGACCATAATCCGGAAGGCTCCCGCTCTACCCTCATCAAGCTGGGGTGGAATGGCGGGAAGGATCGCGTGGAGCGCAGGGGCGATCGCAGGCAGCAGAAACCGCGTCACTGAGTTGTATGCCCAAAAAATAGCGGCTCCCAGCAGTGTGCCAGCATTGTTGCCAGCCCCACCCAGCACGACGATCGTCCATGCCTGAAAGGTAATCAGCGGAATAAAGCCATCGGGATTAATGAAGTTCAACTGCCATGCGTAGAAGGCTCCGGCAATGCCCCCGATCGCGCCTCCCAGCATCAGTGATTGTAGTTTGTACCAGAACACATTCTTGCCCAGCGCTTTCGCAACGTCCTCATCTTCACGAATGGCTTTGAGCACGCGACCCCAGGGCGATCGCACCAGCGCCTCTAGCCGCCAATACACTAGCGCCAGCACACTCACTAGCACCAGCATCAGCCCTGCTTTGTAAGAATAGTTGTAGAGCGAAACGGCACCTGCCCAGTACAGTATCAAGCCCAGAAGCGCGGTCGAGATGCCCAGCGTTAGTTTGCCGATGCGCCCTGGTTGTTTGCCATTGCGGGTGTCTTTTTGCCCCAAGCGATCGAGCCGTCGCCACGTCCAGCGCCACAGTTGCCAGCCTGCCAGCCCAAAAATGACCGTCCAGATACCAATCATGCCAAGCTTGCTAATGAAAGTAGGTCTGGTCAGCGCTTCCAGTGGCAAAGGATAGCTGTAAAGACCACGCGCACCTTGGGTCAGCCTTTCTTCGTTCAGCGCAATGAGACGGACAACTTCAGACACGCCGATCGTGACGATCGCTAGATAGTCTTCCCGCAGGCGCAAGGTAGACAGCCCAATCAGCAAACCTAGCAACGCTGACAGCCCTGCCCCAATTAGCACTGCCAAAAGAAGCGGTACTCCCTTCATGCTCAGCAGCACGGTGGTATAAGCGCCGATGGTCATAAAGGCAATGTGACCAAAATTAATCAGCCCTGTAAAGCCCCACTGCAAATTTAAGCCCAGGCTAAACAGGGCAAAGGTTGCTGTGAAAATCATCAACGAGACAAGATAACTGGGCGTAAAGAACAGCAGAATGCCGCTGAAATCGAGCATGAGCAATGTTAGCAAAGGGCGATTGAATCGTATCCTACCAGGCAAGGAGAACCAGTAGCGATCGATTCTAGACGGAGCTTACCTAGATTCAACCGTTACAGTGAACACGGATGAACTGCGATCTTAACCAGTTGTTTGGGCATTCTGAGCTTGTACGATCGCTATCTGGTTTGAACTTATTGGTCAGGGTCATCATGAGCCTTCTCAAAGATCGATTACATCGCCTTGTTGAGCAGCTAGCAGACGATGAACTGCTAGAGGTCTGGGCTGGGCTGGCTGAGTTTTACTGCGACTGTTATATGCTCAGGGCCACGCAAGCCTCGAAGGAAACTCTGAAGCCAGGAGATACGCTCACTCGTGAAGAAGCGCTCCGTTTTCTATCGCTGCTGTAATGTGTTGCGATCGCCCTTATGAACACTAATCAAGTGCCTGCCCAACCAGCTTTATCCCGAAGAATGTCCAGCTTTAAAGGGCTAGAAGTTCGCTATGAGCGATCGTTTCTGCTTGATCTAAAAAGTCTGGAGACTGTCGCTCAGAAACGGATGCAGCAGTTTGTATTTAAAGATTTCACCAGCATGCAACAATTGCACTCGCTACCGGGGTTTCGTGCGCTTGGCAGCAGCAAAATTTTCTACCGCTTCACGCTCGACCGCTACCTAGTCAGCCTCGAAATCACCGGACAGGTTGTCAAATTCTTGCGGCTATTGCCAAAACCGGAGCTTTGAGGAAGAAGGGAGTAGGCAAGAGGCAGAAGGCAGAAGGCAGAAGGCTGGAGAAGGCTAACTGCTAACTGCTGACGGCTAACTGCTGATCGCTGACTGCTCAACTCAAAACTCAAAACTTTCATCCTTCATCCTTTATCCCTCCCTTTCTTATTTCTTTCCAAAACCTCACGCTCCTAGCCCCACACCCCGATACACTGAACAGTGATGAACGTTAAGAGGCGTAAACCCCGCTATGGATGCTGCTGCACTCTGGCAACGCTACCAAGACTGGCTCTACTATCACGAAGGTTTAGGACTGTATTTAGATATCAGCCGGATGCGGTTTGACGACGCATTTGTGGCGACTATGCAGCCAAAATGCGAGCAGGCGTTTAAGGATATGGCGGCATTAGAAGGTGGCGCGATCGCCAACCCTGATGAAAATCGCATGGTCGGTCATTACTGGCTACGCGACCCTGACCTGGCTCCCACACCAGCGCTTAAGCAAGAAATCGTCGAAGCACTCGACCAACTGGAAGCCTTCGTCAACAAAGTTCACGCAGGCGAGATTCGTCCACCCCAAGCGGCTAAATTTACCGATATTCTCTCGATCGGCATTGGTGGCTCGGCACTAGGGCCCGAATTTGTTGCCGCTGCACTAGCACCCGAAGCGCCGCCACTAGCAATTCACTTTTTCGACAATACCGATCCCGCTGGCTTCGATCGCGTGTTTGAGCGGCTGGGCGCTCGTCTTAACAGTACGCTTGTCATTGTCATTACCAAATCAGGTGGCACTCCCGAAACTCGTAACGGCATGGTTGAAGCGAAGCAAGCCTTTGCCGACAAGGGCTTGGATTTTGCTAGACAAGCCGTTGCTATTACGATGCCCGGTAGCAAAATGGACGACTTGGCGCGATCGGAAGACTGGCTCGCCACCTTCCCCATGTTTGACTGGGTGGGGGGACGCACCTCAGAGTTATCTGCCGTCGGGTTGCTTGACGCAGCGCTGCAAGGCATCGACATTCGCAGTATGCTAGCAGGCGCGAAAGAGATGGATGCTGCTACTCGTGTGCCCGATCTCAAAGGAAATCCAGCAGCATTGTTGGCGATCGCCTGGTACTTTGCAGGCAACGGCAAGGGCGAAAAAGATATGGTCGTGCTGCCCTACAAAGACAGCCTGTTGCTGTTTAGCCGCTACCTCCAGCAGTTAGTAATGGAGTCGTTGGGCAAAGAAAAAGATCTGGATGGCAAGACGGTGTATCAGGGGATCGCCGTTTACGGTAATAAAGGCTCGACCGACCAACACGCTTATGTGCAGCAGTTACGTGAAGGCGTACCAAACTTCTTTCTGACCTTTATCGAAGTACTGAAAGACCGCGAGAAACCCTCTGTAGAAGTGGAACCTGGTGTTACTGCCGGAGACTATCTCTCTGGGCTACTTCAAGGCACGCGGCAAGCGCTCTACGAAAATCAGCGCGACTCCATTACGGTTACTCTTCCTGACGTGACCCCTCGATCGATCGGTGCCTTAATTGCACTGTACGAAAGGGCTGTAGGCTTATACGGCTTTCTCGTTAACGTCAACGCGTACCATCAACCAGGGGTTGAGGCGGGTAAGAAAGCAGCCGCAACCATCCTGGAACTGCAAATGGAAGTTGTAGAAGCGCTACAGCAGGAAGGTGCGCCATTGTCCCTACCCGCCTTAGCAACCGTCCTTGGTGCTACTGACCAAACTGAGACAATTTACAAGATTGTGCGCCACCTGGCTGCTAATCAACAGGGTGTTGTACTGGAAGGCAACCCAGGCGATCTGTCGAGCTTAAAGGCAAGCTTAAGCTAAAGCGGCTCTAACCGTAGCAGGATCGGCGATCGCAGACGGGTGATTGTAAAATTCTTGTTCGCGATCGCTCATCTACGCCCCACAGATACAGCTAAAACCGATATATTCTAGTTTTAATAGCGCTTTTCTAAAAATGTAATCAAGGTTTGGACACGCTAACAGCAGCTTTTGTATGCCTCTCACAATCCTGGTTGCGGATGATGACTTAGGGACGCGGCTATCGATCGGCGATTATCTGCAAACGATCGGTTACCTGGTTGTTTCTGCTGAGAATGGTCAGGAAGCGCTCAAGCTGGTTGAGGAATACCAGCCGCATCTCGTTGTTACTGATATCACGATGCCGCAGATGGACGGCTACGAGTTAGTCAGCCGTATCCGCCAGCGTCCGACTTCGCGACTTTTGCCCGTAGTGTTTTTAACGGCACGTAATGACACGCAGGAGCGCATTCGCGGCTATCAGGCAGGCTGTGATGTCTACCTCTCCAAACCCTTTGAACTGCAAGAGTTAGGTGCAGTGGTGCGAAACCTGCTAGAGCGTCTGCAAATGATTGAGCGAGATTGGCGCTTTACTAGAGGCGATGCAGCACAAAGCCGTGAAACTGAAGCCGCAAGCGAAGCACGCTTTTCGTCACTCAAGTCATATACCGATCGTGAGGAGGCAACACGTGTGGCAGCCCTCTCGATCTCGGTTGCTGCACTGAACCTGACGCAGCGCGAACATGACGTGCTGAAAATCTTGTCAGACGGGCACTCAAATATGCAAATTGGTGAACATCTGCACTTGAGTCCGCGGACAGTCGAAAAATACGTCAGCAGCTTACTCCGCAAAACGGATACGAGCAATCGTGCCGAGCTTGTCCGCTTTGCGATGGATAACCGTTTGGTTGAGTAGGGGAGGGGCATAGAGAGCAGGGGCGGCAGGGTAGGGTTTTGGGATGCAGTCGATAACGCCTTTAAGATGTGTCTTAACTAACCCCTCAAGTGCTATGACAGCCAGTTTTAGTCGTGCTACTCTGACGCTTGCTGCTCGTGTTTGAGTCTCACCCGTTGTAGCATGATGGCTGTAAAGTAATTGTCCACAGTTGGTGAAGCGGCGACAGACAACAGTCTTAGCAAGCTGGCACAGGTTTCCTGTATGCACTGTACAAGGAGCAATGGCTTAGAGCGCCAGAGACGCTTCTAAGCAGACTACAACTAGATTTACCCACTGCCATACTGCGATCGACCCCGGTTTGATGACCTCCAAAGCATCGTGTGACTGGTGAGAGGGCAGTAACTGCTGACGGTTGACCCCGACTTTGACAGCAGTGTTATTACCGATGCTTAACTCAAGCAAAGGGTAGCTCTGCCATATGCGCTTGTACCAAATTCAGAAACGACGACCGTAACCTTTGAGTCTACCGATTAGGTTGGAACCATCATTTACATCGTTCACCATCTTTCTGACCATGACAGACACATCAAAGAAAACACCCAAATTTCCACGTCAAATTTCGACTGTGGTACTGACTGGACTGATTCTACTGACAGGTGCAGGAGTTTCAACGCAAGCCGGATTAGCTTCATCACTGCCCCAAAAGGTTATGCCTTTATCAAGGTTGATGGTGGCGCAATCGGACTCCTTGCCGCCAGCAGTTGAACAAAAGGTACGCCAAGCTGCATCGCAGCAGCTTAATGTGCCATCGCAGGATGTCAAAATTGCAGGTTTTACGCGGCAAACCTGGTCAGACGGCTGTTTGGGGCTAGGAGGCGCGGCTGAAAGTTGTTTGCAAGCGATCGTCGAAGGTTGGCGGGTTGAAGTGACCAATGGGCAGCAAAATTTGTTTTATCGCACAGACGAACCTGCCAACGCAATCCGCTTAGAACCGCAGCCTGATGTCGTAACGTTACCGACCAATGTCAGTCAGCGTTTGCTGCAAACGGTTGCCAGACAAGTGCGAATGCCAG
>DATNQS010000594.1:0-2903 GCA_036703925.1 Candidatus Sericytochromatia bacterium | reverse complement strand
TCAAACGTTTCCAGCCCGATACCGCAACGGAGCCTTTGTTGCTTTTCGGGGTTCCTGGAACCGCGATCGAGGTACTGGCTACAAAATTGCCTTTGTACCTTTTAATGCCCAAGGACGACCACAAGGTTACTACGAAGACTTTTTGACTGGCTTTCTCGTCAATCCAACGGGTCCCGATACCTGGGGTAGGCCAGTGGGCTTGCTGACCCTCCCCGATGGCAGTTTGTTAGTCACTGAAGAAGCAAATGGACGAATTTATCGGATTCAGTATCGGGGGTGAGGGATAAAGGCTAAAGTTTCTCTTGCTCCCTCTGCTCCCTGCTCCTGACCATTGTCCCCCTTACTTCACTTCCATTGAGAAGGCATAGCGATAGCCCTTAAAGTTGGACTCTAGTTCGATCGCGTAGTCGCCAGTTTGTGTAAGTGAGCCGCTCCAGGTCGATCGCTTGTCGTCTTTCTCATGTCCTAACAGCACAGTGCCATCAGGAGCAGTAATCATCGGAAACGGTCCGCGATCGCGGTTAATGGTCAGTGTTTGACCCTGTTCAACAGGAAAAATGTAGCGATGGCTGCCCGTACCGACGAAGCGATCGGCCACTTGCACGGGGTCGCTAGCGTCACTCAGGCTAATACGCTCTACTTTTTCGTTGCAACTATTCGTTGTCTGCCGCTTGGAAATCCAGCCTTTTAGTGGTGTTTTGATTTGGAGCCAGCCGTTTTGGTCAGCCGCGATCGTCACTAGCGTCCCGTTTTTCAGTTGACCGACCACATTATCACCCTCGGTTGTGGGTGCCGAACGAACGTTTAGCGGCGGCTCAGGGTCATTAACCACTGCCATTTTGACTACGCAAGACTCAACGGTGCGGTTGGGAGTAGCCGTCTGGTTGGGAGTAGCCGTCTGGTTAGCTGGCTCGGTTGTTTGCTTCTGTATGGTTATTTTTGGAGTCGAAGCAGGGGAAGGGCTGGGAGAAGGGTTGGCTGGTGCAGTAAGCGGAGACGCACTGATGGGCTCTGGTGGCTCTGTTACTGAAGGTGGCGAACAGGCAACCGTTAGTCCGGCAAGTGCTGCTAACGAGATGGCACCTGCTACAGCCAGCACAGAAGCATTAGGTTTCATAGAAAGGGGTTCCTGGAAGATGTATCTAAAGAATGGCTACACAGCGCTTGAAGATGGCGACGGACGAAGCCTGGTAGTCTGTGCAGCTTTTTGAAGTGCAACAAGATGAGGGGCAATGCATTTGATCTGTCTGTCAGCAGATAGCGATAGCAAGGCTAAATGACAATCAATAGACCTCATTGTAAGGATAGTGAGCGTTTCATCCTTTAGGATTGATTGCTTTTAAGCAAGCATGGCTATAGGGCATTTCACTTACCGTCTTAAAAGGACAGACGAGCATGGAATCTGCCATTCACTACTCAACCAGGCATTACAGGGTATCTGTGTGATTAGCGTTCAACTGCATCAAGCAATACTGACGTGCCGTCTGAGGGACTGTCACAATTTTGGCTAGGATTGCAACATAATCGGCAGCGATCGCCCTTCATGCCATCTATATTGATCTTAGTTGTTGTCAGAGGGATCAAGGCTTGAGTGAACCATCGATCGTTGAAAAAGCGTGGGAAGCCCTTGAAAAATCTATCCTTTATTACCAGGGACAACCGATCGGCACGGTTGCTGCCTGTGACCCTGAAGTCGCATCGCTAAACTACGACCAGTGCTTTATCCGCGACTTTATTTCATCGGGGTTGCTGTTTCTGATCAAAGGCAAGCCCGCTATTGTGCGTAATTTTTTGGAAGCTACCCTCAAATTACAGCCCAAAACTGGGCAGCTTGATTGCTCTAAGCCTAGTCGTGGGTTGATGCCTGCTAGCTTCAAGATTGTGATGGTTGACGGGCAAGAATATATCAAGGCAGACTTTGGCAATCATGCGATCGGTCGGGTAGCTCCAGCCGATGCCTGTTTATGGTGGATTATTCTCTTGCGTGCGTACCTCATTGCAACGCAAGACTTTGAACTGGTGCAGCGGGCTGATTTTCAAGAAGGCATTCGTGTCAGCCTTGAACTATGTCTGGTCACACGCTTCGATATGTATCCGATGGTATTGGTGCCGGATGGAGCCAGCATGATCGATCGACGGATGGGGCTTTATGGGCATCCACTCGATATTCAATCTCTGTTCTATGCCGCGCTGCGAGCCAGTCTAGAGTTACTGGTGCCCAATGCAGACAATCAAATCATGATTCAGGCGGTGTGTAGTCGTCTACCGCTCCTGCTGCGACAGCTACGCGAGGATTACTGGCTTGACCCAGACCGCTTGAACGTTATTTACCGCTATCAGGTCGAGGAATACGGCGAAGAAGCACTTAACCAGTTCAATATTTACTCCGACTCAATCCCGTTTTATCGGCTGGCAAAATGGGTGCCCGAAGCGGGGGGCTATCTGGCGGGCAACTTAGGTCCTTCGCAGCTAGACTGTCGCTTCTTTGCACTGGGTAACTTGATGGCAATTATCGGGTCGCTGACAACGGAGCGACAGTCGCACAAAATTTTGAATCTGATTGAACTGCGCTGGAGCGACTTGATCAGCTCTATGCCGATGAAACTTTGCTATCCAGCGCTGGAAGATGTCGACTGGCGCATGACCACTGGCGCTGACCCCAAAAACCGTCCCTGGTCTTACCACAATGGGGGGAGCTGGCCCGTCTTGCTGTGGATGCTGGTGGCAGCGGCAAAAAAAATGAATCGTGGTGAAATGGCGCACCACGCGATCGCCATTGCTGAACGCCGCCTGGTGCCAGATCACTGGCCTGAATACTACGATGGTCCAGATGGTCGTCTGATTGGCAAAGAAGCACGGCGCTACCAGACCTGGACGATTACCGGGTATTTACTCGCCAAAGA
>DATNQS010000593.1:0-3589 GCA_036703925.1 Candidatus Sericytochromatia bacterium | reverse complement strand
TAGGCTGCGCGGTACGGGAATTATCGCCAAAGTAAATTTCTGGAGAAGTCTTAGCTACAGAGCGTACCGCCGCTGTTAAGCCGCCTTGAAACTGATAGTAATCATCTGAATCGAGTAAGTCATGTTCACGGTTGTCCTGGTCTTGCAACACAATTTGCATGGTGCCGAGCCGTTGAGTAAAGGCTTCGGGGGCAGATTTCCCTTCGGCGTTGCGAGTGTAAGCGTAGGCGCTCCAGTTAATGTAGGCGCGGGCTAAATCATCGTCGCTTTCCCAGTTTTGCGCTTCAATTAAGCCTTGCAGTCCGGCTCCGTAGGCGCTGGGTTTAGAGCCGAAAATGCGGTAGCGCGATCGTGCGGCTGCCTGTTCTGCCATCAGTCCTTCAGCTTCCCAGCGCAAGGTTTCCTGCTGCACTTGAGCGGCAAGGGGATTTTGGTTAGCGGTTTCGTTGAGGTTTGCTACAGCATTTACGGCACTGTCAAATAAATCGATCAAGTTAGGAAAGGCATCACGGAAAAAGCCAGAGATTCGCAGGGTTACGTCTACTCGTGGACGACCCAAAAAGGACAAAGGCAAAATTTCGAAATCAATGACCCGTCGTGAGACACCATCCCAGACAGGCTTTACGCCTAACAAGGCGAGTGCTTCTGCCAGATCATCGCCGCCAGTTCGCATGGTTGAGGTTCCCCAGATGGATAGCCCTAAGGTTTTGGGGTATTCGCCATGTTCCTGGGTGTATCGTTCTACCAGCGTTTCAGCGGCTTTGCGTCCGATGTCCCAGGCAGTTTCGGTGGGGATGGCGCGAATGTCTACAGAGTAAAAGTTGCGTCCGGTGGGTAACACTTCTGGTCGCCCACGGGTGGGGGCACCGGAGGCACCACTGGGGATGTAATGCCCGTCTAAGCCGCGTAGGAGGTTGATGATTTCTTGATCGGTTTGGCGGAGGGCAGGTAGGAGGCGATCGCGCACCCAAAGCAATTCTTGTTGCGTCTGCTGTCCAATAGTGTTTTGATGCCAGTTATTGTGTGCGGAAACTAGAGCTTTGGTTGGAGACTCTCTCCGGGGGACTTCCCCCCGGTCCCCCGCAATGTGGGGTCCTAACTCCCCCACACCCCCCGAATAAGAGGTCTTGGGTGAGAAGTGAGGAGAAAACGAGGGGTTTTTGGCATTTGCTGCTAATTCTGGTGAATCATGAATAATTGCTTCAACAAGAGAAGCGGCATGGGTTTCTATGGCTTCGACTGCGTCACCAATTATGCGGCAGGCTTGAAGGGCGGGATGTTGAGTAGGTTCTAAGGCATCGCCTAAATTGGCAATCAATGGGTCGAAATCGAGTTGCCAATCTTGGGCGATCGCGCGGGTTAAACCAATACGATTGGCGTTGGGATTGCGAGCGATCGCAACGATTAAGTCGCGCAGTTGTAACCCATTCGGACATTGCCCAAAAATATGTAGACCGTCACGAATTTGGGCTTCTTTGAGTTCACACAGGTAGCCATCAGCGGCAGTTAAAACCTTAGTAATTGCCTCGTCAGACAGCTCGGTTTCGATGCCCAAATCCTTGTGAAGATTTTCCTGTTGGATGAGTTGCATCAGGCGATCGCGAATCAGACTAACTCGCGCTGGATCGAGCGTTTGAGCTTCATAATACTCATCAATTAAACCTTCTAATTGATGCAAACTGCCGTATAGTTCAGCGCGGGTCATCGGTGGCGTCAGATGATCAAGAATGACTGCTTGCGATCGACGTTTTGCCTGAGAACCTTCACCCGGATCGTTCACGATGAATGGATAAAAATGTGGCATGGCACCAAAAACCGCTTCGGGATAGCAATTTTCTGATAGCGCCACGCTTTTCCCCGGCAACCATTCTAAATTGCCATGTTTACCCACATGAACAATAGCATTGGCACCAAAATGAGCGTTTACCCAGTGATAAAACGCCAGATACGAATGGGTCGGTTCTAAGTCAGGCGCATGATAGTTGAGAGTAGGATCACGATCGTACCCACGCGCTGGTTGAATGCCAACAAACACATTGCCAAATTGAATGCCTGCAATCGGAAAGGCATCCGTTTCAAGTGGCTTACCCCAACGATTTTGGATGCCTGTTTGCACTGGCAGCGGCAGTGTTTGAAAGTGAGCTTGATAAGCCTCTAGTGGTAAAGCCTGGTTGACCGATCGTAGATCTAAGCTTTCTGGATCATTCGTGATTCCAGCCGCAAGTATTCGCATCAGATCATCACTGGTCTCAGGCAACTCCGGCACGGTATAACCAGCACTCTGAAGCGCTTTCAAAATTTCTAAACAGCTTGCTGGCGTATCTAAACCCACTCCATTCGCTAACCGTCCATCGCGGTTGGGATAGTTCGCGAGAATAAGCGCAATTTTTCGTTCTGCGATCGGAGTTTGGCGCAACTTTACCCAATTGGCTGCCAATGCTGCGACAAATTCAATACGCGATCGCTCTGGTTCATAAACCACTACATCCGTTTGCAAAAGTGCATTTTGAGTCTGCACTGTTTTGAAAGAAACGGCTCGCGTGATGATTCTGCCATCCACTTCTGGCAAGGCAACATTCATTGCCATATCACGAGGCGTTAATCCTTGTAAACCTGCTTCCCAAGCCTCACGAGTACCACCACTAAAAATGACCTGAAAAACAGGCACATTCAACGTCTGCCATAAATCAACTTTAGGCGTATCAGTTTCCAAACTTGCTAACGAAAAGCTAGTTGTGTTAAGCAAAACGCCAACATTTCGACTGCAATAGCGCCTAAGTTCTGCCTGTACGTCCGGCTCTTTAAGTGATGAAACAAAAATGGGTGCAGGCGTTAAATTCCGCTTAATTAATGCCTCACAAAGAGCATCGATCGCCGCTGTATTACCTGCCAAATAATGTGCCCGATAAAAGACGATCGCAACGCCTCGCCTTTCCCACTCATTGTTATGTTCCAACACGTTTGAAAAAGTCTCTGAATTCTTCTCAAAGACTCCAGCATTTAATAGATCACCCTCAAGCAATACCTGCTTTTCACCATAAGCCTTCTGTTCAGGGAGAGAGTTTTCAACAAAGCCGCAGTCAGCATGAATAGCAACCTCTGCCAGAGCACCAGAGCCATATTTATAAAGCCCCACACGCGGCACAGCCTGAGGTGGTTGACACTCGATCGCATAATCCAAAAATTCTGCCGCAACAAACCTCAGTAGATTCTGATAATTCTCACTGCCCGCCTCAATAAAGTACTGCCACACCTGATTGACCAGTGCCAGCGAAACGGTAGAATGACTGGTCAGCGTTGGATCAGGACGTTCATCACCAGGAATAAAAATGAGCGCGGCACCCGTTTCTTTTGCCGTTTGCTCGACCACATCCAACCCATAGCTCCAGTAAGACTGTCCGCCAATCAAGCGCACAATAATGACCGTTGCGTTGGCTAAAATATCTTCTGCATAAGTGTCGATCGTCAACTGCTGCTGAAGTTGCAGCAAATTCACCACACGTAACGACGGAAAGCCTGTGGGTAGCTGGGCAGCAGCAGCAGCAAGCGTTTGAATATCAGTATCCGCAGCGGTAATCACAACGATCGG
>DATNQS010000592.1:0-2657 GCA_036703925.1 Candidatus Sericytochromatia bacterium | reverse complement strand
GTTCAGGTACGCTTGAGCGAGATTGTGAAATAGAGATTTATATCAGCTCTATTGGCAAGATTCGTTTTGAAATACGAGGCAACTTTGATATCATTGCGTTCAACAAAGTGATTAGCAAGTATGTCTTGGCATAAATGAGCTGCTGCCGTGCGGAACGGGAGCATTCCACTTTTGTAGATCTACCCTTTCAGCGATCGTGGCTCTTCAAGATTGGAACGATCGCACTCAACGACACCAGCGCGATTCCACCATCTTGTAGGGTAGGTTAGCACCGCTTAGGCGTGATTCTGGGGCAACTCATATCATCAACTTTTGCAGTTTTATTTGTGCGATCGCAACACTTGTTCAGCCGTTAGCGTTAGTGCTTCAAATTGGGATTTAACAATCGCTTCGCCCATGTATTCTTCTGCTTCATAGAGTCCAGCAACCAGCGTGAGAACAGTTACCTTAGCTTGCTGCGGATCAACAATCCAGTATTCAGAGATGCCCCTGGCGGCATACTCAGAGCGCTTGTAGCGATAATCTCGCTCTTCATTTGCTTTCCCAGGAGAAACTACTTCGACCACCAATACAGGTGGTGGCATCTCTCGTGTAATTGTCCCTCGTCGGTTTCCCAGTATTGCTGCTAATGCTTCTGATAGCACCATCAGGTCAGGCAAACGAACCTGTGCCTGCGCTCCAGTGACTTCGATTTCAGTATCCTTGTGACAAATGCGATCGCTAGGTATAAGTTTCGCTAATTCAAGTGCCAGAAAAAACGAGATTTGTGAGTTCAAACGGCTTTCTGGCGGCATCGCGATTAGTTCTTCTGCAACCAGTTCATACTGAGTGTCTGTCCCATCGTCGTAGTTCAGGTATTCCTCAAAGGTAAGCCGTTGCCCGATCGCTGCTTCCGTCATAACGACCTCTCTTGCGTTGCCTTACAGCCATTGTAATAGAGTGGTTGCAGTAGCAAGCTCGGTCACATTTCCTCTAAACGCATGGTTAACGATCGTCGCCACAAAGCAGCGAAAGAAAATGAAGAGAATTTGGTGCTTTCCGAAAGACATCGGTTATTCTGTGTGTCCTAACGTGTCATTTCTTTTTGCAGCGCTACTATGACAGCCGCTACACAACCGCCCCGTTCCTATGATGTGATTGGCTTTGGTGATGAAGTCCCCGGTGTGCTGGCGCTGGTCAGTGCTGCCAGGGAGTATCGTCGCCGCACGGGTAAAGCATTGCGAACGCTGCTGATGTTCAAGGGAAATTCCCTAGAGGGCGTTGGGGGGCATTTGGTACGAGGAGGCTTGGCGTATCTCGATCGCTGCGCGATTCCTGCTGATATCCGTCAGGCGTATCGGTTGCCAACCTTTGGTGAGCCATCTGCCATTTATCAGGAGTTTTTGCAGCGATCGGGCGTGACCCAGATTGGGCTTGATCCACGCAAAGCGGATGCTGCGCTGCGTGCCATGTTGAGTGAAGTTGGCGCTGACATCATCAGTCGTGTGCAAATTCAGTCTGTGCTGCGAGATGGTGCAACGTTGACGGGTATTCACCTTGCCAACGGTAATGTCTTTTTGGGCAAGCAGTTTATCGACTCTAGCGTGAATGCGGAACTGGCTCAAGCGGCTGGAGTGCCGAAACTTCAGGGCTTTGGCACCTTTGGCTTGCCAGACTCAGAGCTGCCCGTGACGCTGGCATTTGAAAGCCAGGGCTTGAGCCTTCAACGGCTGAAAGAGGTGGAGCTAAACTATCTCAAACGCTTCACTAATCCCTACGATACGGAGGCACAACGCTACATTGCGATCGCCGCTGGTGCTGATCCCGCTCTGATTAATCAGATCCGTAGAAGCTTTGTCGATGAACAGGGTAAGCTTCGCACAATGTATGTGGGGCAAGATCACGCGGATGTTCGTAGTCAAGCGTTATCTGTGACCTATCATGCTTTTCGCGGCAAAAAAATGTTTTTGCCAGAAAGTGGCGTGCTGCTGGATCATGCAAACATCGCCATTTTGCCCGGTGGTCGCCTTTCGTGGAATGCACTCATGTTTTATGTCAGTGGTACTCAGTCAGAGGCGCTGGCACGAGGAGCCGCCAAGCCTACGCCTGCGATGCTGGAGGAAATGAGCTTTGTAACCAAATGGCTCAGAAGTTTTGGTGCAACAGTGGTGAAGCCTGCATCAGAGCTTTATATTCGCCACGCAGGCAATATTCAGGGTGCTGTGGAGCCTCTGAGTGGCGCTCAGATGCTGTTTGGGGGTGTACCTGCTGCTAGCGCGATCGGCACGTTTGGCTATTACCTGGATGTGCGGGGTGGCATTACAGGTTTGGGCAACAAAGCAACGACAAAAGGCATAAGCAGCGTTTCGTTTCATCATCCGCCACTGTTTAACATTGGCATTCGTCATGCGTTGCTTCGGGTAGTGCCCAACCTGGCAGTCGTTAGTCCGGCTTCGGGCTTTGATGGCTATGCCTGTTCCGCAGGCAGAATTGTGGAGTTCAATACGGCCGTAGGTCATGGCGTAGGCATTGCGGCTGCGATCGCGCTGACCAGTAATCGCACGCTAGCATCCATCACCAATGGCGAAGTCAGACAAGTGCTAGCAACAACGGGGAAACTGCCTCGCATTTATGGTCAAAGCTACGCGCTGGAGGCGACTCGGTTGCAAGATTTTGAG
>DATNQS010000591.1:0-2296 GCA_036703925.1 Candidatus Sericytochromatia bacterium | reverse complement strand
CTCCTTACCGCCTGTTTTTACATCAGTACAGCAACAGCGTAACCGTTAGTACAGTTCTTCTTCTTGATGGGTCATGATTGTGACATCAGAGGTTGGGTAAGCAACGCACGTCAGCACGTAGCCCGCTTCAATCTGATCATCATCTAAGAACGATTGGTCTGATTGATCAACCGTGCCTTCCTTCAGCTTGCCAGCGCAAGTCGAACAAGCACCAGCGCGGCAGGAGTAGGGTAGATCAATCCCCTGTTCTTCGGCAGCATCAAGAATATACTCGTCTTCAGGAACCTCAATCGTTGTATTCAGCCCTTCAGCCTCGTTGACTAACGTGACTTTAAAAGTTGCCATGCAGTGGTCCTCTCAATTAATGGAAACAGTACTCTAAGCTCATTGGAAGCTGGCTCCGTAGCTTTATTTGAATAAAGTCTGCTTCCTGAATCAGCTTTACTCTTGATACTACGGGAAAACCATTAGTTTAGAAACGTTACGTCATCAGTGGGATGAATGGTATTCGTAATAAAAGTACCAGATTTTATCTAGTTAGCTTATATAACGACCTGTAACGCCCCATCTCATAATGATGCAAACAAGCGATGGAGCGATAACTTCAGTACTGCCGAGCCCAAGCCTGGTGTCTTGGCGCTACTGACAGAAGGCAGTTTCTGCCCTTAACCATTTTTTGTGGTGCTAGGGTTTTGTGATGACAGGTACATCACGAGTGCAGCCCATGACAAAAACCGCATTGTCTTTTTCGATCCCTCTCCAGGTCGGTCTGGTTGGTACGGGTTATGCGGCAAAGCTGCGATCGCAGGCACTCCAGGCAGAACCTCGTGCCACACTCGCCGCCGTTGCCGGACACACCCTCGAAACCACGCAGGCATTTAGCCAGACCTATAGCGCAGACGCGATCGCATCCTGGCAAGCACTGCTAGAGCGATCGTCTCTGGACTTAATCATCATCGCTACAGTGAATCGGGATCATGGTGCGATCGTCCGAGCCGCGTTGGAAGCAGGGAAGCACGTCATTGTGGAGTATCCCTTAGCGCTAGATGTTGCCGAAGCGATGGAGTTGATTGCGTTGTCAACGTCTCAAGACAAACTGCTGCACGTTGAACATATTGAGCTATTGGGCAATATGCACCAGGCGCTTAAAGCCTCACTGTCGGCAATTGGCACTCCCTTTTACGCCCGCTACGCCACCATCAAACCAGAGCGGCCCGCTCCCCAGCGCTGGACTTATCAGCCTGAACTTTTTGGGTTTCCGCTGATGGGTGCCCTGTCGCGGCTGCATCGTTTCACCGATCTCTTTGGCAAGGTGGCAACTGTAAGCTGTCAGGCTCAGTTTGGCGATCGCAGCGAGTTGAGCGATCCCCATTACGCCACCTGTTACTGTACTGCCCAGCTACGCTTTCAATCGGGTCTGTTGGCAGAAGTCGTCTACGCGAAAGGGGAAGCTATGTGGCAACCGGAACGCAAGATGGAGGTGCATGGCGAAAAGGGCGCACTGATCTTTGATGGGGATCAGGGGACTCTCGTGCAAGCAGAGGGAAGCCAGCCGATCGCGCTAGGCAGCCGTCAGGGACTCTTCGCTAAAGATACGGCAATGGTGTTGGATTACTTGATCGACGGTACACCGCTCTACGTTACGCCCGAAGCGAGTTTGTATACGTTAAAAGTGGCAGCGGCGGCACAGCGATCAGCTGAAACAGGACAGACCATAACGCTGGAGTAACACATTGCTAATGTTGAATCTCAAGAGTCTGACAGGTAGGGTAGTCAATGAAGAAGAAATACGTCTACTGGCAAGATGATGATATGTGGCTAGGATACCTTGAAGAGTATCCCGACTATTGGACGCAGGGTGAGACCGAAGCTGACCTTCGGAAAAATCTGCTTAATATCTATGAAACGCTGATTAGTGGAGTAATTCCCAATGTACGCCGAGTTGCGGAACTTGAAGTGTCGTGAAGCAGTGGGATTTAGTGAAAAAGCCTGAGGCAATGGGTTGTGTCTTCATTCGGCACGTGGAAACCACGACTGGCATCAGAATCCGCGCACTAAAGTGTCTCAACCTGTTCCCCGGCATCGCGAGATCTAAAGAGCAGCTTGCTAAACACATCATCAAAATGCTGAGTGATGGCAATGCGTGACTTGCTGTTGAACCAGACCATGTGTGCAAATGCTGAAGACCTTTAAGGAATGCAGGCTCTCACGATAAGATGAGAGGCTCAGGCACGATCGTACTCCTGCCAGCATTATCTTTTCATCACACTCGCCCCTTCAAGTTCATGAAGCACAC
>DATNQS010000590.1:0-9700 GCA_036703925.1 Candidatus Sericytochromatia bacterium | reverse complement strand
TTGCGATGTGAATATCTCCGTGCGTCCGGTCGGGCGTGAAGAGTTTGGTACGAAGGTCGAAATCAAAAACATGAACTCGTTTAGCGCCATTCAAAAGGCGATCGAGTATGAAATTGAGCGGCAAATCGAGGCGATCGAGTCCGGTGAACGCATCCTGCAAGAAACACGGCTTTGGGAAGAAGGCGCACAACGCACTATTAGTATGCGGCTGAAGGAAGGCTCTAGCGACTACCGCTACTTTCCTGAACCCGATTTGGGGCCGATCGAAGTCTCAGCGCAGCAGTTGGAGTCATGGCGAGCAGAACTGCCCGAATTGCCCTATCAAAAACGTCAGCGCTATGAAAGCGAACTCGGTTTGTCGGTTTACGATGCGCGCATTTTGACGGATGACCAGACGATCGCCGCCTACTTTGAGGCAACGGTTGCAGCAAATGCTGATCCCAAACAGGCAGCAAATTGGATTATGGGCGACATCAGCGCTCACCTGAACAACAACAATAGCCTGAGCATCACCGATCTCCCGCTGAAACCCACTGATCTAGCGGAACTCATTGGCTTAATCGACAGCAACACCATCAGCAACAAGATTGCCAAAGATGTACTGCCAGAATTGCTGGCTCAAGGTGGCTCACCGAAAGCTTTGATCGAACAGAAAGGGTTAATTCAGATTTCGGATACAGGCGCGATCGAAGAAGCGATTGCCGCCGTTATTGCCGCTCATCCCAAAGAGCTAGAGATGTACCGCAACGGCAAAACCAAGATGTTGGGCTTCTTTGTCGGGCAAGTGATGAAGCAAACGGGTGGTCGCGCCGACCCCAAACTGACCAACCAACTCCTGGCAAAACAGCTTAACGGCTAAGGCTGATACAAGGTTTAAGGCAGCAAGTAGTTGATCTTCGTCAAAAAAACATAAATAGGGGGTGACACCCCTCACCCCTTAGGTGCCATAATGTGTTTAGTAGATGCACCCTGATGATAGGGGGAGACGCTTTGGTGTCTCCCTCTTTTTTTTGTGCAAAAAGCTGGCATGAATTTTGCAGTCCAGTCCAAGCAGAAGTTTGCAGCAGAGGATAGAGTCGTGATGTTCTATTTGACTACATCCCAATTCCCTGCCTGTAGCGGAACGCAACAACCTAAATAGCTGGATTGAGGTCATAAATGGTAATACGCCGCCGCCATAAATTTGTCACCCTGCTTGGGCTGTCTGCTGTGTGTCTCTCGCTCCTGCTCCTATCGAGCGATCGTGGGATAAGCCAGTCCCCGAATTCGACCCAGAACATTGTTGTGCCTTCAGAGGTCATTGCAGCTCTTAAAGATCCCAATCCACAGGTGCGCCTTCAGGCGGCTGAGACGCTTTACCAAACAGGTATTCAGAAAGAAGCGGCGATCGCTGTGATCATGTCAATCCTCAAAGATCTCAATCCAGAGGTACGAATCCGAGCGGCTGAGACGCTTTATCGAATGAATGTTCAGAAAGAAACGGCGCTCTCTGTGATCATTGCTGCTCTTAAAGATCCCAATCCACAAGTGAGGAGACTGGCTGTTCGGAGGTTGGAAATGAGTAGAGGTACTCAGATAGAAGGTGTTATCCCAGCTTTGATCGTAGCGCTCAAAGATTCAGATTTAACTGTGCGGTTGGCAGCAACAACCATGATTGCAGAATTTGGTCCACAGGCAGAAGCCGCGATTCCGGCACTACTTTTTGCTTTGAAAGACCCCGTGGTGGACATTCGCTTCGAAGCTGCCAAAGCATTGGTCTCTACGGGAACAGCTGCCAAAGCCGCTATTCCTGATCTAATTAGGGCTTTAGACGATTCAGAAGCTGATGGAGCTGTGTATGCATTAACTGGTATTTGTTCAGCGCTAAAGGTTGTGCCCCCCGAGTTAATTGCAACTCTAAGACAGAGCAACACCGCCGCTCGAGTGCAGAGCGCTATTGTCTTAGGTGAGTTAGGGGCGCTTGCCAGCATTGCAGCTCCAGAATTGACCATCGCTTTGCAAGATTCCAGTCTATATGTGAGGTTCTACGCCGCCACGGCACTGGGAAAAATTGGTAAACCAGCGAACGCAGCAATTCTAGCCCTGACCCGGCTGCTTAAAGACCCTTATGAAGGCATGCGGGTAGCGGCTGCCTCGGCTCTATGGGACGTTGGAGCTAAACCAGAAGTCGTGTTGCCAACCTTAATTGCTGGGGTCAAAGCTCGATATGCTGACAGCCCGACGAAACCGGGTGATGCTGAAACGACTCGACTCAGTGCAGTTTCTACCCTGGGCAAAATGGGCGTTGTGGCAAAAGCTGCGATTCCAGCTTTAACGGTTGCCTTAAAGGATAAAGATGGACAGATACAGTTGGCTGCTGCCCGGTCACTGGCAAAAATAAGGGGAGCGCAAGATGGAGATGTTTCGTTGTTGCTGGTCAACCTGAAGTATTCAAGTGCAGACGAAGAGCAAGAGGATTCACGCGAACAGACGATTTCTAAGCTGGCAAGGCTAGGGGAAAAGGCAAAACCAGCTGTGCCAATGTTGCTAACGATCTTAAAGCAAGACCCCAATTCTCGGATTCGCCGCCTTGTGCCCTTTGCTTTAGTTGCCATCAGCCCTAACGATAAAACAGTGCTTGCCGCCTTAATTACTGCTTTGAAGGATCGAGATGAGGAAGTTCGAGCTTCTACTGCCTATGCCTTGGGAGAGATTGAACCCGCCGCGAAGGCTGCCGTCCCTAATTTAGTTGCAGCTTTGAAAGCTCGCCCTGTCGATCGTCAGCCAAATTTGGATTCTGTGCCTATAGCAGTTGCATTGATCAACATTGGGGCAGCGCAAGATGTTGCAGTACCCGTCTTAGCAGCAGCATTCACAGATGGCACCTGCAATGTTTACTATGGACTCTGCACTAATGCTGCTAGAGCGTTAAGGAAAGCAGGCAGCGACACGAAAACGGCAAGCTCAGCTCTCGTTAAACTGTTGCCTAGAGTTGAGGCCTACGATCAGGTTGGTATTGCGCTCACGCTTTTAGATCTGGGTGCAGAAATTGAGCCAGCGACAACAGCGCTCGTTGCCATCGCTAACAGAACTGAGAAATCGCTGATTCGTTCAAGTGATGCTAAAGCCGAGTGGAATGGGAGCGATCGCCGCTACCTCGCCTATCGAATGGCAGAGATGGTAGAGCGGTTGCAAAAAAATCCCGATCGCTTATCCACGGCAGAAATGGCAGCCACTGTCGCTAGCCTGGAACAAGTATTGCAAGTGTTAGCAACACCGAAGGAACCGAAAGTCTCGGACGCAACGCTGGAGCGCATTCGGCGATCGCTGAGTGCCCTCAAAGCTCCAAAAGGTCTGTGATCATCTAACGCTGTGTTCTTGAAGCCGTGATCGTGTTCTGTCCTTTCCTCCTAACTGCTAGCCACTAACGCCAGAACGATCCCTGCCCCTGATATAATCGCCTGTCAAGCAGTGATTACAGTGGAGGCAAGCATGGTGGACTGGCAGGAAATTCCTGGAAGCATTACGGCTCCTAAAGGCTATCGCGCAGCAGGCATCACAGCAGGACTCAAACCCTCGGGGTTGCCTGACCTGGCGCTGATCGTTTCTGATGTGGAGGCGATCGCGGCTGGAGTCTTCACAACCAGCCAGGTGCGAGCAGCGTGCGTAGACTACTGTCGAGAGCGGCTTCAGGCAAAAGCGGGTGCCCATGCCATTTTATGCAACGCTGGGCAGGCAAATGCGGCAACAGGTGCGCTCGGTTGGGACGACGCCCTGGAATGTGCCAATGCCCTCAGTCAGACGTTAGGGGTGCCGTCAGAGTCGATTTTGCTTGCCTCAACGGGTGTCATTGGTCAACGCATCAAGATGGATGCACTAAAAGCGGCTCTGCCACAGTTGGTTGCCACTGTTTCAGACACGGGTGCAGATAGTGCGGCGAAGGCAATTACAACCACGGATTTAGTGACAAAGTCGATCGCACTAGAAACGACGATCGGCGGTCGACCTGTTCGCATTGGGGGCATTGCCAAAGGGTCTGGGATGATTCACCCCAACATGGCAACAATGCTGGCGTTTGTCACTTGTGATGCCGCTGTATCACCACCGCTCTGGCAGCAAATGCTGAGCCGAGCAGCAGACCGTAGCTTTAACCAAATTACGGTGGATGGCGATACCAGTACCAATGATTCGCTGATTGCGTTAGCGAATGGACAGTCGCGCACACCTGCCATCACCGAAGCCGGAGCCGAAGCCGAGAAGCTAGAGGCAATGTTAACAGAGGTCTGCATCTATCTGGCAAAGGCGATCGCGCGGGATGGCGAAGGTGCTACGTGTCTCGTTGAGGTGCAGGTGACGGGCACGAATGATGATGCAGAAGCACGTCAAATTGCCCGCACGATCGCCGGATCATCGCTGGTTAAAGCCGCCATTTTTGGTCGTGACCCAAATTGGGGCAGAATTGCTGGCGCGGCAGGACGTGCAGGCGTGCTATTCCATCAAGACGACCTGCAAATTCAGCTCGGCGACTTTCTCATGATGCAGAACGGTCAACCACAACCGTTCGATCGCGATGCTGCCAGCAACTATCTCCGCCAAGCGGCATTAGGGGCTTATTTAAAGGATGATACGGTGACGATCGCTCTTCGGGTTGGCAATGGTACTGGGTCTGGTCAAGCCTGGGGCTGCGACCTCAGCTACGATTACGTCAAAATCAACGCAGAATACACGACTTAATTAAACGCTCGTCGTTTGGGCGATCGCCCCGTGCAGGTCAAGCTGAAGCAAATGTACTGTTACTGCAAAGTCTTGCTCAACCCATGCTTGGGCGATCGCATCACTCACAGCCTGCGCCACGTCCTGGTGTGCCAACGCCAAAAGTGTTGGCCCCGCACCGCTAATGACCATGCCATACGCACCTGCCTCCAGCGCTGCCGTCTCCACCATCTTGTAGCCTGGAATCAATGTCTGCCGATACGGCTGATGAAGGCGGTCTTGCAGAGCAGCCTGTAACCAGTCGCCCTGTCCCGTCTCTAGACCACGCAACAGCAAACCGAGATGCGCTACGTTGAAAATCGCATCGGCACGACTGTAGGTTTGTGGCAGCACCTGTCGCGCTTTTTTCGTCGAAAGTTCAAAACCAGGAATCGCTACGATCGGTACAACGCTACGATGCCAGGGAATCTCGCAGATCTCCCAGCTATTGTTCACACTTGTAGCAGCAAGACGGCATCCACCGAGAAGTGATGGCACCACATTATCAGGATGCCCTTCGACTGCGATCGCCAACTCAATGACCTCAGCCTGCGTGAGCGGCGAGCCTGCTAGAGCGTTTGCACCCACCAAGCCACCGACGATCGCGGTTGCCGAACTACCCAACCCACGTGCTAGCGGTACACCTAACTGAATCTCAATCGCTATCGGTGGCGGCACTTGCTTGAGATGCTCATACACCTTGGCAAACGCTTGATAAACCAAATTGCTACTGTTTGTCGTGACTCGTTCTGTCTCAGCCCCGATTGCCGTAATGCTGAGCTTCGCCCCTGGCGGCAATAACGAAAACCTGAACTGATTGGAAAGCGTCAGCGCTGCTCCCAAACAGTCAAACCCTGGTCCCAAATTGGCGGTGGTCGCTGGAACAGTAACAGTAACGGTAGAAATCACAAAAGCGCGTTAAAACGGAACCGTTCCATTTTCCCACGATCGGGCAAGGAGTGAGGGGAGAGGAGTGAGGGGTAAGAAGTTTTGAGTTGATTTGTGCGATCGGCTACTGACCAAACTTTTAGCCTTAGCCTTTAGCTTTCAGCCTTTAACCTTCTGCCTTCTGCCTTCTGCCTTTCTTCATCCTTCTGCCACCACCCGAAATCCAACATCATACAAATGCGTGTCGGGATTAAGCTTACTGCGAAAGGCAGAGCGACAGGCTTTGGGTCCACTATTCCAGGAACCACCGCGCAGCACACGTTGGTCAGTCGTGCTGTTTTCAATCCAGGCAGTACCATCGTCAGGGGCACCGTTGTAGCTATCATGCCAGCGATCGGCGCACCATTCGCGCACCAGCCCATGCAGATCGTAAAGACCAAAGGGGTTGGCGATCGCAAAACTGCCAACCGCGGTCGTTTCTCGGCGATCGCTCCCAGTTGCACCTTTGCCATACGAGCCTTTGCTGCACACTTTACCCTCGTACTCCCAATCAATACCCGAATAGTTGGCTAACTCAGTTGTGATGGTTTCACCAAACCAGAAGGGAGTGGTGGCGCTCCGCACCGCCTCGCTTCCGGGTATGCCACCTGTCGGCATCGGGGAGGCACTCCGCACGTCCTCGCTTCCGGGTGTGCCACCTGTCGGCAGCGGGGAAGCGCGGCAGGCGTATTCCCACTCGGCTTCGGTGGGCAGTCGGTAGCGGTGTCCCATTTGAGCAGAGACGCGATCGCAAAATTCGATCGCGTCTTGCCAGGAGATTTGTTCAACTGGACGGGTTGCACCGGTAAAGCAAGATGGCTTTGGCGGTAAGGGATGATTGACTTTTGGCAATGCGGCAACGACACTCCACTGAGCTTGCGTGACGGGATACTTGCCCATCCAGAAGGGGGCGATCGTGACGGTATGTTGTGGCGTTTGGCTAGGATGCCATCCTTCCTCGGTGTTGGGTGCGCCCATCCTAAAGCTGCCGCCCGGAATTGCCACTAGCTCCAGCCCAATGCCTTGCCCCAAGTCGTCAATCCGATGCGGAGCCGACTGACGACGTTGTTTTTGAGTCTGTCCATAAACATCAACCGTAAGAGTGTCAAACTCAAAAACGGACGCAGCCATAAAGAGTAAAATGACTAGAATCTACGAGTATTGGCACCGAAGCAAGTGTGCCTAAAAGAACATTACCAGATACAGCCAGGCAAAAGCATCGATGTTGCATGACATCAATCGGACCCTCTAAAAGACTTTCTAAGATAGTGTGACCATAGCTATTCATATTGCTAAAGCGCATGAGCCAACTGCGGTAATGGCTAAGACTCTGCACTCGCCTACTGCCTTCGCTTGCTGTAGAAGTGATCTTCCGCCTTCTATTCGCACGCACATCGACGTTTACTTTGGCTCGATCGCTGAATGACCCAAGACAGTAAAGATCTGGCGCTGCTCAAACAGTTCGACCAAATCATTGTTCAGTTTAGACTGCGCGGCTTCTTGCCGCAAAATCTTGAGCGCTATTGGTACAGAAAGGCTGCGTTTGTAGGGTCGATCGCCTGCCGTCAGAGCATCGTAAATATCCGCGATCGCCATCATTTGCGATTGAATAGGAATATCGACTTGCTTTAATCCCAATGGGTAGCCGCTACCATCCATCTTTTCGTGGTGCGCGTAGGCGATCGCGGGTACGTTCTGAAGCTGTTTTGTCCACGGTATCCGCTTCAAAAACTCATAGGTATGGGTAACGTGCGATTGAATGGCATCGCGCTCTGCTAGCGTCAACGTGCCACGCGGCACCATAAGTTGAGCCATTTCCTCCGCAGAAAGCAAAGGCTTCAGCGTACCGTCAATATCCTGATACATGTACTGTGCCAGTTCGCGTAACTGATCCAGTGGTTCTTCAGCCAAAATGCGAGGCTCGTTTGTTTCCACCAGTAGCGTCCAGTAGCGATCAAGTTGGGCAATCGCCTGCGCCAGTTTTTCATCTAGTGCGCTTAGTTGTAGGCAGTGAGAACAAGCGTCTTCGCTATGAGGCGTTGCCTGATAACTGGGATGCTCCACTAAATGTCTAAATTTTGCCTGGGCGCACTCCATTTCCAGCGTTCGTTGCGCTAGCGCAAATCGGTTTCGCACCACTTCAAGCTGCATCGGAAACAGTTTTTTCTGCTTGCCCAGGATTGCCTCTGGCACACCCACCTTACCGAAGTCATGTAGCAGTGCGGCGTAACGAATCTCCTGAATTTGACGATCGTTGAAGTAAACCGGTCGAAGGTGACCGATCGTCACAGCACTTGCTTCCTGGCTCAACCGCACTGTCAAATCTGCCACGCGCTCTGAGTGCCCAGACGTACAGGGGTCCCGCGCTTCAATAATCTGCACCGACGCTTTGACAAACCCCTCAAAGAGATTTTCGATGCTTTCTTGAAGCTGGTTGCGCTCAATGCAAATGGCTGCCTGACTCGCAAGCGATTGAACAACCCACTTTTCCCAATCTAAATAAGGCTGTGTTACGTCCAGGGCATTTTCAGGCGTAATGACCAACTCCGGCCGTACCTTACGGTTAATGAGCTGAAGTACACCGATCATTTCTCGATCCTGGTTCTGCATGGGCAACACCAGCACCGATCGCGTCCGGTACGCAATGCTACGGTCAAAACTGCGATCGAGCTGGTACGGTACACCTTGCGGCAGGTCATACGCATCCGGAATGTTTAAGCTTTTGCCTGTCAACGCGACGTAGCCAGCCAGACTCTTAGGAGTCATCGGCATCGCAAACTCTCGAAACGATGACACTGGCTGCGAAAAATTTTGTGCAACTTTAAACCACAGGCATGGCTCATTACCGCTGCGATCGACTAGATAAACACTGCCTGCATCGCTACAGGTAATCTCACGGCACTTCGTCAGAATGAGTGTTAGTAACGCACCCAAGTCATGGGTACTGGAGAGCGCTGTGCCGATCGCTAGAAGCTGTTCAATCAATCCAGAGCGCTCAGTCGATTCCCAAAGGCGATCCTGGCTCTCGGTCATATCCAATCCAACCTCGGAAGGGCAAGCGGTTGTCATCTTAAGCATTGGGTAAACAGAGTCACTGGCTTTCAAGTAAGGATGCTTCAAACGAAAAAGCAACGCTCAAAGGCACAAGAAGCAATAAGACACTTAACTTCCCCATACTTAGCAGACATCCACTAGACTTGCTAGGTTGGCATCATCGAGCAGCCGCACCGTGCCTTGTCTTTATGGCGTATTGTCTCCAAAGCGCATTAATTAAAGCGCCTTACTTACTAGGATAATCCGAGCCAAAATATTTTTAGAAAATAATCGTACCACTTAATCAAATCTATATCAAACTTATACTCTACACACAAATATAGCAATAACGAAGAAAATACCCTTTAAAAAACTATCCGCTCCCATTAAGCGTTCTACTTAGGAGAACAACTTATATGGGAGCGGTGTAGCGGGTCTTCAAACTGAAACCAGACTGCCGGAAGGAACTCCGAGCCAGCCACTTTACCTCGTTCACTAAATCTCACTAAGAGAGTTAATGTAACTTGGCATCAAGGTTGACTGTTAGAGAACAGCCCCGGCACTCAGCCGGCTAACTTCAGCTTGATGACCCAAGCATTTACTACTATCTGACATGGGCATCACCTCCTTAATCCTGAACGGTTGTAATTTCAAAAGGTTGGAACACTCTCGCTCCAAGTGGCTAACCACTTCACTTAAGATAACACACGTAATTAGAGATTGGGGAGCATCACCATTAGCAAATTTAGATAGGTAGAAGAGTGAAGGAGCGACGTGCAATTAAGCACTATAAGCAAGAAAAAACCCTCGCACTGGCGAGGGTTAATGCCTAACTAAAACAACTTGAAAACAAGCTGAACTCTAGACCTTAGAGAGCGTTACCACGTGGGAGTACCTCTTCGGGGAAGCTAAAGTTTTCATGAGGCTGGTCTTGAGGCGCCATCCACGCACGGATGCCCTCATTCAGCAGAATATTCTTGGTGTAAAACGTCTCAAACTCGGGGTCCTC
>DATNQS010000589.1:0-8274 GCA_036703925.1 Candidatus Sericytochromatia bacterium | reverse complement strand
CCAAGCGTTCATCACACCACTAACGATTTCAACCCTTTGCCGCCATGCCGCTTATACGGATGCATCGTTTTGGCAAGCCCACGATCGCCCCTTGCATATTGAGCTAGGCGAATGGGCAGAACTGCTGGTACTGGCACCGCTAACTGCAAATACGCTGGCAAAGCTAGTCTACGGCATGGCAGATAATTTGCTCACCAATACTGTGCTGGCATCGACCTGCCCTGTGTTGCTTGCGCCTGCGATGACTACTGATATGTGGGAACAAGTACCCGTGCAGCGCAACTGGCAGACCGTGCAGACCCAGCCACGAATGCATACGCTTGCGCCTGGATCAGGCATTTTGGCGTGCGATCGAGTGGGCACGGGGCGCATGGCTGAACCTGTGGCAATGCTGGCTCAGATCGAGTCGCTGCTCTACACCAATGGGCAGCGCGATTTGGTTGGTAAGCATCTTTTAATCAGCGCTGGCGGCACCCGTGAGTTTCTTGATCCGGTTCGTTTTCTGGGCAATCCCTCAACCGGAAAGATGGGTATCGCGTTAGCACAGGCGGCCCTGCATCGGGGTGCAACTGTTACGCTGGTACATGGAGTACTGGACGCGTCGATCGCAGCGTTAGAAGGTATACAGACGCTTGCAGTGACCAGTGCCGCCGAAATGCAGCAGACATTGCTGAAATGCTTCCCGGCTGCCGATTGGACGATTATGGCAGCAGCGGTAGCCGATGTAAAACCTGCTAGCTATAGCCCAGAAAAGTTGCCGAAACGATCGCTCCCCTCGTCTCTTCCGTTGGCACCCGTTCCAGATATTGTGGCAGAGCTAGCAGCGCTGAAACAGCCCCACCAAAAGCTGATTGGCTTTGCCGCGCAGACTGGCGATATTGTGACACCCGCGCTAGAGAAACTGGAGCAGAAAAAATTGGACGCGATCGCAGCGAATCCGATCGATCAGCCAAATAGCGGCTTTGGTAGCGATTTTAACCAGGCAATCTTGCTCGATCATCGGGGACGTAAGCACGTTGTTGCACCCTGTAGTAAGCTGCACATGGCACATCAGCTACTCGCTTTCATTCACGCCATTTAGGTTATGCGTTATGACGAAGGGTCCCGGTTTAATTCCCACGTTTCTTTACTACTTCGTTATCATGACGCTGATTACGGCATTTGTGGTGTCGCAGCAGACCGATATGAGTCTAGCAACAGGGGCGCCCTATCAGGTTGGCATTTTGTTCGGTCTTCTAGCTGGATTGACGGGCGCTTACTTTAATCGCAATGTTTCCATCACTGCCGCAGTTAGCGATGCCAAGACATTCATGCAAACGCTGACAGCAACCTTGAGTGAACTGGGCTTTGAGCAACAAACTACGATCAACGCGTTCACAGTTTATAAGCGATCGTCGTTGGGTGGACTGTTCGCAACCAAAGTGCTAGTAGAGATAGAAGCAAAGGCAGCAAACATCTCAGGACGATCGCACATCATCAAGCAGTTGCAGCAACGCCTCAAAGTTTAAAGGATGCAGTGATCCTAGAGATAAAAGGTAGGATAGGACTGACTGTCGCGATCGCAGTCCAGGCACGCTCTTGAAGTCTCCGCTGGTTGTATAGCGATACCAGATGCCCAATGAGATAAAACGGGTTGTTCGTTCCCAAGTAGCGGTACGAGTTGCGGCTGATTCTGGTCTAGTTGATTGGCTTCTTCAGCAAGGATGTAGAGGTAGGCAAGGCTTTCCATAAGAGCGAGGGAGCTTTGTAGCGTAAAGATGGTTTTAAATGTTGCTGTTATAACGTTCAATAGCTTCAGCACCCCGATTGTGTAGTCAGTCAATGAGTTGCTCAACAACTTTATTGGCTGTGCTACGAAGTCCTTGACTAGCGCCTGCATGGCTCGGTTCCATATCGTCGCTGATCTCTGTCTAACGGTAGATCTGCTTGTCGGTAGCCTCATAGGAACGCAGCGCCATTGTGTAGACGATGGATTTGTACTAACGCAAAAAGTGCTGGTTATAGATTTCCCTATTGATCCCTCTTAATTAAGGGAAGCCGCAGACAGAGGGAGTTTGCTTTGTAGGGTGTAAAAAAGGAACTGGCATTATCCACAGGCAGCAAAGAATTCACTGTGATGCCGATCCATTAAACAGTCGCTGCTTCCATCATCTATGACGCAAGACCAGAAGGCATCACACAATCGAGGTAAGCCTTCGTTCACAAAGATTAAAGGAGACACGCTGTTGAGCCGCATCTCCTCTAAGTACAGATTCTAATTTCAGACTCGTTGCAAGGGCAATAGCAGCCTAGGCAACCCGGTAGGGGCTGGTCAGCTTGTTCAGTTGTTGTACTAGCAAACTGAGGAAGAGACCGACATCAGTGACTACGCCGACCGATTCAACAGAGCCGCGATCGCTCAATTTCGTTACCACTGCTGGGTTGATATCCACACAGACCATCTTCACGCCAGCGGGAGTCATATTGCCCACACCGATCGAGTGCAGCATAGACGACAGCATCAAAATCAGGTCTGCATCCTGAATTAAGCGGGCATAGTCGGTTTGCGCTTTGATCAAGTCCATCTGTGTATCTGGCAGCGGTCCATCATCGCGAATCGAGCCAGCTAACGAGAACGGTATGTTGTGTTTCACACATTCATACAGAATGCCACTAGTGACAACGCCCTGTTCCACCGCTTTCGCAATGCTGCCATAGCGACGAATCGTGTTAATGACCTTCAAATGGTGTCGATGCCCACCCCGTACCGATACGCCGCGCTTCATGTCTACACCTAGCGAGGTGCCCATCATGGACTGCTCAATGTCGTGAACGGCGATCGCGTTGCCACCGAGCAACGCCTGCACATACCCTTCACGCACTAGATGCGCCAGATGTTCGCCACCGCCTGTATGGATCACGACGGGTCCGGCGCTGACAACGACTTTGCCACCTTGGTCGCGGATTTGGCGGAGTTCCCACGCAATTTGTTCCACAACGAGTTCGACCCGCCGTTCGCTAGAGACACCTGCACCCATGAAGCTAAATTCCTGGGTGTTGCGCTGTTCGCGCGATTCGGTTTTACGGATGGTGCGGATGCCTTCTACGCCCACTACAACCCGATCGCCCACCTGCAAATCGCGTAATAAGCTGCAATAGGCATCCAAGCCATTAGGCGTTTCGCGCACGACGATCGCAGCATCCATTCGCTGTCCGCGTACCTTTACCCATTCGCTCTGGACACGCACCTGGGTAGGATAAATCGTTGTAACGTAAAAATCATCGGGCGAAACCCCTGCTTGGGTCACGGTTTCGAGAATGCTGTCACAAACATCCTCTGGTGGGGGTAGTGCGCCCAGGTCAATCAACTGGGACATAAGCGACTCCATCACCTCATGGGATGGCGCAGTCACTTTCACTTCCGCAGACGAGGTGCTTTGGCGCTGTTCACCAAGCGCGAAGTTAAGCACCTGAAAGCTGCCGCCGCCGTCCACAATTAAATCTAATGCCTGGTTAATCAGCCCTGCATCCAGCAAATGCCCATCCATGCGAACCACGCGGCTCTCGACCGTAGCGCTAGCATGAACGTTTGCCTGAACTGGTTCAGTAACCCGCAAGGTCAGGCACTTCGCCGCGCCGCCTGCCTTTAAAAATTCGGTCAAAGGTGTTTCTAGTACCCGAAACCCGACCCCTTCTAGTCGTTGTTTCAGTTTGTCGCTGGCTTTGTTGAGGACGATCGTGCGATCAATATTGACCGCATTACAGGCAAAGGTGACGGCATCTTCTTCTGCAATCGCAATCCGCTTCGCCTCTGGTACTCGCATTTCAATCAAGCGATTAGAGTAGGCATCAAACGCAGGCGGATAGTACAGCAAATAGCCATCTGCCAACGGGCAAAAGCAAGTATCCAGATGATAAAAGCGCTCATCCATGAGCCGCAGCGATAGCACTTCAATATCAAGCCAACGCGCCAGATACGGATGAGAATCTAGTTCCGATCGAAAGCCATAGCCAGCCCACAACCACCGCCCCTCACGATCGAACAGTGCATCGCCTGCACCTTCAAAGGGCAGATCCTTGGGCAGTTCATGCACTGTAAATCCGTGCTCTTCCAACCATGCCTTGAAGAATGGCTCTTCCCCTTGCCGCTCTTTGTGGAAAAAGCGACTGAGTACCGCCGTATTACCCTGTACCAACCCTGCATTCGCCGTAAAGACCATATCGGGCACGCCTTTTTCTGGCTGCACCAGATCGACGATCGCATGGTCTTTAAGGAGGTGGAACAACTGCTGCCACTGATCTACAGCGCGCTCGCGGGACGACTTGTGGATATTACCCTCCATCCAGGGATTAATCACATAATCCACGTCGTAGTGGTCAGGCGCACACATGAGGAAGCGAATTGAAGATGTCATAGGAGAAATGTCTGCCAGCGTAGACGCAGGAAAAAGAACGAAGAACGGTCAACGATCTATTGTATTACAGGAGCAGGGAGGCTCATCGCTAGCGTCACTGTTCAATAACAATCACTGCGAATAATGACTGAATTTCTTTATCAATACCCCACTCTTTATCCTGGAATTTTGCTCAAACGGTATAAGCGTTTTTTTGCGGATATTGAGTTGGCAACGGGTGAGGTAATTACAGCGCATTGCTCCAATACAGGCCCAATGACGGGCGTTTACCTTCCTGGCAATAAAGTGTATGTGTCTGCCAGCGATAACCCCAACCGCAAGTTGCTGTACACGTGGGAACTGATTGAAGTTTGCGATACCGTACCCACGTGGGTCGGCGTGAATACGAGTCTGCCAAATCGGGTTGTTAAGCTGGCGTTGATGGCAAAGGTGATTCCAGCACTAGGGGCTTATAGCGAAATTCGGTTTGAAGTCCCCTATGGTCTGGATAAGAAAAGCCGAGTGGATTTTTTGCTGGCAGGGAGCGATCGCCCCATTTATGTTGAAGTCAAAAACACAACCTGGGTGCAGGGTAACTTGGCGCTGTTTCCCGATACGGTAACGACACGCGGACAAAAGCACCTGCGCGAATTGACAGCACTCCTACCCGAAGCGACATCAGTGATGCTGTATTTCATTAATCGGAATGACTGCCCCACTTTTGCACCCGGGGATAGCGCTGATCCACTCTACGGAAAATTGTTAAGGGAGGCGATCGCGTTGGGCTTACAGGTTCTTCCTTGCCGCTTTGACGTTTCTCCCCTTGGCATTCGCTATCTGGGGCTGGCATCACTAAAGGTCTAAGCGAGCGTGAAGCCATGACTAACTTTATAGATTAGAGGTAATACCAATTCCTTTTTTACACGCTACGAAGCAAGATTCCCCTGTCTGCGGCTTCCCCCTTATGAAGGGGAACTGAGGAGCAAGCGGAGAAAGCTGTAGCCAGCACTTTTTGCCTTGGTATGACGTCTGGCAGAGGCAGATTCTCCGTCTTTGGGCAGACTTTAGGACTTGAATCACCCCTATGAGGCTACCTTAGCGATTCAATTTAAAGTGATCATGATTCAGATTGTCTTCCTTATAAGCTAGATGGGTATTGTAACAATATGTTAGGTTCGGGGTGAAGAGTCTCCTTGGGTAAGTTCGTCAGTGTCACTTCAAACCACTTCCTTACCATCGGTCGTAAAGCCTTGTTGCCCAAGCCAAAGCCAGAGTTGTTGCTAAAACACTGTCACCCACTGCTGAGTCATCTTCAAAATCCATGTTGATCGCGCCCTTACCTAAAAATGAGTCCGCTAGGCTGTACAGTCTTTGCCAGTATCAAATTCTGGATACTGAACCTGAACTTGGGTTTGATGATCTCACAAACTTAGCTGCTAGCATCTGCAATACCCCAATTGCTCTGATAAGCCTGATTGATGCTCAACGACAATGGTTCAAAGCAAAAGTGGGCACAGAGTTAGTAGAGACATCACGTAATATTGCCTTTTGTAGCCGTACAATTTTGCAACCTGATGTTTTGATCGTGCCAGATGCGCTAACCGATGAGCGCTTCACTACAAACCCATTAGTAACGGCTGAACCCTACGTCCGTTTCTACGCAGGTGTACCGCTACTCACGCCCGATGGTCACGCGCTAGGCACACTGTGCGTCATCGATTTTATTCCACGTGAACTTAATCCCAGCCAGATTGAGGCATTAAAAGCGCTGGGTCGTCAGGTCGTTGCACAACTAGAGTTGCGACGACAATTGTTGGAGGCCGATCATCTAACGCGTGAGCTTCAGCATAATGAAGCGGCACGACGCGAAAGTGAAGAGCGGTTTCGGATAATGGCTGATAGTACGCCTCTCTTAATCTGGATTGATGGTCTCGATCAGCGCTCTGTCTTTCATAACCAAACCTGGCTTGATTTTACGGGGCGATCGTTTGCTCAAGAGGCTGGAGATGGTTGGCAGGAGAGCATCCATCCAGACGATCGCTCGTCCTGGTTGCAACGCTACGCCTTAGCGTTTAAAGCTCGCGAACCGTTCACCGGTGACTACCGCCTGAGACGAGCCGATGGTGAGTATCGCTGGATGTTAGAAACTGGCGTGCCTCGTTGGTTGCCAGATGGCACCTTCGCTGGTTTTGTTGGCTCTTGTGTAGATATCACCGATCGCAAAGAAGCAGAGCAAGACCGTCAGCTTCTGAAGATGGTGACTCATGCCGTTGTTAACTCTCCTGATTTCCATTCCGCCTTGCAGGCAGCCCTCCAGAAAGTGTGTGAAGCAACGCAGTGGGAATTTGGGGAAGCATGGGTTCCTAACTTAGACAAGACTTTGATGGTATGCAGCCCTAGCTGGTACAGTAAAACCGATCGTTTGAATGAGTTTAGACAATTAAGCGAGAGTTTTGCGTTTCCTCCGGGCAGCGGTCTCCCTGGTCGAGTCTGGATTTCTAAACGCACCGAATGGCACCAGGATGTCTCGCTGGAAACATCTACTTATCTCCGGGCTAAAGCCGCAATGGCAGCAGGGCTAAAGGCAACGTTAGGTATTCCGCTGATTGCTAACAATGATGTCATTGCGATTCTTGTGTTCTATATGTTTGAAGCTCGGCAAGAAGACCAACGGCTGATTGACTTGATTACTGCAGCCTCTACCGAACTTGGGCTGTTTATCCAACGGAAACAGGCTGAAGAGGAGATGCTGAAGTCTCTAGCTAAAGAGCAAGAACTCAATCGCTTCAAATCTAACTTCATTGCTAATATCTCCCATGAGCTACGGGCTCCCTTGACCTCAGTTTTAGGTCTGTCAACGGTGTTGCTGACACAGCATTTTGGTGATCTCAATGCCAAACAGACGCAGTATCTTTCTTTGATCCATAGTAGTGGTGATCATCTGCTGAAGCTGATTAATGATTTGCTTGACCTTGCTAAGATTGAAGCTGGTAAGCAGGAACTTAACAAGGCAGCGATTGATGTAGTTGAACTATGTCAGAGCGCGATCGAAATGATGGAAGTGCGCGCGATCGAAAAACAGCAGGTTATCTCTCTGCAATTACCGCTTGCTGTTGAATCTATAGTGGTAGACCAGCAGCGCGTTGTACAAATTCTGCTGAACTATTTGTCTAACGCAGTGAAATTTACGCCGGAGGGGGGCACAATCACCATCAGCAGTCGCCTAGCGTCCGGGCTAGAGTTAGAACAAAGCACTCTGCCACCAGTTTCTACTGACAGCACCGCCCTAAGGGTTGAGCCAGATGACCGCTTTTTGGTGCTGGAAGTGACTGATACAGGCATTGGCATTTCCCAGGAAAAGCAGCACCTGTTGTTTCAAACCTTTCAGCAACTGGATGTGGTGAGCGATCGTAAGTATGAGGGCTCGGGGCTGGGGCTTTCCCTTACCAAGCAATTGGCAGAACTACATGGCGGACGAGTCTCTGTTTGCTCAACCTTGGGCAGCGGCAGTACGTTCGCGGTTTGGCTACCCCTGTAGCAGTCAGCTCCACTGGTACTTATTAGCGGTTGTCGCAAAAGAAAACTTAAACTGTAAGCTAAAGCCTAAATAAGCGTTGCAATGCAGTAGAGCGTTGCCAGGAGATGAAGCCAATACCCACAAGGCTATGAGTGACATTCCCAGGCTAGAATATCCGCTGCTGTGGGCGATGGGCAGACCACGGACAGAGCAGCGACAACCCCTGCGATCAAAGGTGCCCCTTGCGCGTGCCACAGATGATCTGCTGTATGAACTCCAGTTGCTGGGTGCTACAGCCATTATCATCAGTTGCAATGTCGAGCCGCTGAAACAGTTTCTCGGTTATCCCGAACCATACAAGAATCCAATCGATCCAGGTGTTGC
>DATNQS010000588.1:0-2280 GCA_036703925.1 Candidatus Sericytochromatia bacterium | reverse complement strand
GAGGGGCATCATGTGGAGCATTCAAAGTCAACCAAACGTAACACTGCACCAACTGGTTGATCAAATTCTTGCGGCTGGTGAAATGAGTCGGCAGGATCATCTGCAACTCACGTCCATTCTGCTGGCTGAACAAAAACTTCTGGATAGTGATCGCAACAAAATTAACCGCATCTTCGATTACATCAGTACGGGGCGTCTAAAACTGATTAACTAAGTAGTCTTGTATCCCGATGTCTCCATGTTTTGATCACTGTGTCGGTGGGGCGTTGCAAGCAACGCACTTTTTGGCTATTTTGAGGTTCTACTTTTTGAGGTAATTGCGGGCTTCTTGAGCGACCTGCTCTGTGTCGTCTTGAGCCAGTGTTTCTAAAGTGGCTTGACCAGTCGCATGATCCAGGTGCGCGAGTGCCTGCACGACTCGATAACGGATTTGCCAGTCGGGATTAGTCGCAAACGGGATGAGAAGTTGAATGGCGCGATCGTCGCCCAATTCGCCTAAAGAACCGATCGCTGCCGTTTGCAGCAGCTCGTTATCAGACTTCAGCGCTTCTTCTAACAAACCAAACGCCCGATTGTCGCCCAGTTCGCCCAACGTTGCTACAATGCTGAACTTCACCAACCACTCAGAGGTCGTGTGATAAAGCTGTTGCAGATCATCAAACACCTCAGTTAACTGGAGTGCCCCGATCGAATCAGCAGCAGCGGCTTGTACGTCTGTTTCTTCGTCACGCAGGCGCTCGCGTAGGATGGTTGCCACCTGAGGCAAATCTTGCTGCCCCAGCGTAGACAACTGACTAACCGCCGCGTAGCGTACACGTGGATTGCTATCTTGAATGGCAACCTGAATTAACTTAAAGCCGATTGACGGTTCCAATTGCCTGATTTGGTTTACTCCCCGCAAGCGATCGCCAAAATCCGACGACTCTAACAACGCGCCAACCGATTCAGGTGTAATGCTCATAGCTGATCAATCTCGTTTTTTAATAATGATTTATGGGTGAGGCGTAAGGAATGAGGAGTCAGTAGTGAATGGTCAGAAGCAAACCAACTCAAAACCGTCCCTCAGCCGTCCTGCTCCGCTGCCATTACCCGAATAACGTCACCACGGGTAAGAATGCCAACTACTTGCCCGTCAGCATCTAGCACTGGCAGACGATGAATTTTGTGGTCGTGCATGAGTTGTGCGGCTTCCCGTAGCGATTTTTCAGGAGTGACGGTAATCGGCTTTTGGCTCATGACTTCCTTAACGGTTTGCCCCAGTGCCTTATGCAAGTCGCGCTCGTATTGTCCGGGGTTCTCTAGATAGATCACACTGTCTAGCAGCATGATATAAGGCGGCTGTTTGACTCCGGTTTCGCGCCACATGAGGTCAGTTTCAGAAATGACCCCGACGAGTTTGCCTGTATTGTCAACGACAGGTAAACCGCTGATCTTCCGTTCGGAAATCGTCCGAATCACTTCTGTAAGCGGTGTCTCAGGCGTGACAGTGATTGGGTCACGGGTCATCACTTCGGCAACGGTTTTGGGCATACTGCTTCGGCACTCTCGTATCGTTTGCTGGGGCGATCGCTACACAGGTCGTGGGCATTCAAGGGTCTGTAGAGGCATACTCCAGCCCAAGGGAAACCCCTTTAGCCTGCCCTCGTCCAGATAGCGACTGCTCTAAAATCATTGTAGGGAACTGTGAAGACCAACCCGACGCGATTCATAGGATTTTACAGACGGGATTTTACAGACGGCTGCTCCATACGGTAATTGGTTCAAACGCTCTTAAGGCTTGGAAGGTGTCTTAAGTGCATCCTGAGCCGACTGCCCATCACCCTGAAAGCCAAAGTACCAGAGCGCAGCAGCAGCTTCGGCACGAGTGACAGCCTTCTTGGGTTGCAACAATGTAGTGTAACCAAACGCACGCCGAAGATTGGCTAAGTCACCGTTTTGAAAATCGGCTAACACCGCTCGCATCGCTTTAGGGTCGATGCGGGCAGCATCTTGAAAACCCCAGGTTTGCTTAATGGCATCCAGACTGGCAGTTGGCAGTGCTTGACGAGTATCTGCCGGTACTTTCCAGAGAATGAGCGCTTCACGGGTAAGCGGCGCCTCAGGACGAAAGGTAACAGTAGTGCTATCACCTGTTAACGGGCTGGGAATTAAGCCTGCTTCTGCTAGCCCTTGAATGGCTGGAAAGTCAAGGTCTTGGCGAGGCACGTCCTGAAAGGCAGGTTGGGCGGCATCGGTACTGAGGCGAATTTGTTTAGCAGGTTGGGCGGCGTAGAGCCGATT
>DATNQS010000587.1:0-1509 GCA_036703925.1 Candidatus Sericytochromatia bacterium | reverse complement strand
TTAGCCTTTTCAACACAATACTGGCGATGGTGTACGGCGCAAAACCGCCATATCTTCCTCATCAAGTTCAGCCGGAATGCCGCTGCGGATGAGTTCAGCAAAATTCTCATTTGGCACCATAAAGCAGAGTGCATACAGCCGTCCTGATCCTATATTCTCAATGCCATGAATGCCTGTTGGCGGCACTAGAATGCTGTCTCCTGCCTGTACGGGAACTGTCTTGCCATCACAGGTTGCCAGCCCTTCACCTTTGAGAACAAAAAACATTTCGACTGCCCATTGATGACGGTTGGGTGGAGTCTTACCACCAACATCAAAGATTTCGACGCATAGGGTCAGCGACATATTAGCAGTTTGAGGATCAAACACGATCGCCAACCGATTGGTATCTTGAGGGCTAATCCGAAACGCCTGATAATCGACTGGTGATTTCACAACTGGGATAACGCAACTTTCAGAAGCCATTGAGTGTTCCTCAAAAACGTGGGTGAGAAAATGTAAGGGTGTTCTGAATAGCGCTTGATGACGCTTTGCTGAAGAGTTTTGAGTTGATTCGGGCTGATGACTTCCCCTTTTTCTACTTCATCGCAGTTAAAAGGGCGTGAGAATCAGTCACAAAGCCAAAGCATTGATTGACGTTATAGAGTGTGGCTTTCCAGCAATAGTCGGGGGACGTGGTTGCACTGCAATCAGTTAGCAAAAGGCAATCGTAGCCTAGAAAATTGGCATCTTGTAGCGTTGCCATCACGCACTGGTCGGCGTTTACACCTGCAAAGAAAAGGGTGGTCTTGCCCAAATTTTTGAGAATGCTGTCGAGTGGTGTGTCCCAGAAGCCGCTCATGCGGTATTTATCAACCCGAATGTCGTCCGGTTTTGGTTCTAATTCATCGACAACGGCGGCTGCCCAGCTATCTTTAGTGAGTACGGGGGCACCGTTGGCTGGCAAGCGATCGCCCAGCCCTACCCCGTCTCCCGTAGGGTTGTAGACATGGCGTGAGGCAGCGCTGATGTTGAGTAAATCAGGACGGTTGCCCCAGTTGACCCACACGATCGACACCTGGACTGACCGCAAAAGCGGCAACAAGACTTGCAGTGGAGCGATCGGCGTACGTGCAGGGCTGACATTAACCCCAATGTGCGCCAACCAGCCATCGGGATGGCAGAAATCGTTCTGCATATCGATGACCAGGATGGCGGCTTTCGCCAGATCCAGGCGTAGCGTTTTGGTCTCCGTGGTCAGCGTAATAATGTGAGGCTCAAGGGGCGGACGGGTAATGTCTGCGATCGCAGCATTCACTGACCAGGCATTAGGCGGCACCCCTAACGTCCGAAGCGGTGTAGTCATAGGTTACACATGGCTAGACAGCAGCGTGATGCACTCAATAACGTTGGCTCGATTGATCGCAACAATACATGAATTCGTCTCAGTTTATTGGACACTACTTTTTACTACACATTTGAGTCTAGGGAATGTTTGACTCGTCACCAATTGCCGCAATTCACAGCCGT
>DATNQS010000586.1:0-3927 GCA_036703925.1 Candidatus Sericytochromatia bacterium | reverse complement strand
AATCTCACAACTGATTTAGGACTGCTATAGGATGAACCGAGAGTTTGTGTGGAGCGGCGATCGTACTCAAACTCCAAAGACCATTCTATGGAAAGACGCTGTCTGTGCTCATTCTGCGTAACATCATTCTAGATAACGTGCAACGAGGTACAACAGATGGCAGCGGCGACCGATCAAGCGCAAGCAGTGCAAAAGTTACGTGAGTTAATGAAAGACATTTACTTTTGTATGTTGACGACGATCGACGATGATGACAGCCTCCGCAGTCGTCCAATGTCAACGAATGGCAATATTGAGGCAGATGGCAGTCTCTGGTTCTTTACCTATGGCAGTGATCATAAAGTGGTGGAAATCGAGCGCCAAAATCGCGTTAATGTCAGTTTTGCTGCACCAGATAAACAGCAGTACGTCTCGTTGTCCGGTACAGCCGCAGTGGTAACCGATCGCAACAAGATTCAGGAGCTGTGGAAGCCCGATCTGAAAGCCTGGTTTCCTCAAGGTCTAGATGAGCCTGATATTGCGTTACTGAAGATCAGTGTAGAAAAGGCAGAATATTGGGATGCTCCAGCAGGCTGGGTCGCTAAAGCGATCGGGTTCGCAACAGCAGTGACAACCGGTGAAAAAGCAAATCCGGCTGAACATGAGAAAATTGATTTGCGGTAACGTTGTTAGCCTGTAGAAAAATTGGGTTTTATTGATAGCTTGCCTATCTTCTTAGCACCATTCTGGTAACGATCGCCTTTGATGTGTCGTTGCATAAGACGCTGGCGATCGTCAGTTAAGGGCGGAGGTTTAGCGCTGCGATCTCTAGCACCAGCTCTTGCCGCCCCATCGTATCCAGTAGCGCCAGCGCCAATTGCGAACCAATGCCACTCACGCTCATCAGTTGCCGAAATAAATTGCGCTCGGAGCCGAAGCAAACCCAAACAAGACAACCTGAGCTTCCCGTACATGGAGATGGGTAAAAATTAGTACTGTCTCCCTACGCTCAATAACTGCTTCAACAGGCGCGGCACAATTTAGATGTCATAACCAATTTGACCTACCTCCAATGTCAAAGTGAGCGGGTGTTCGCTTTCTGGATGTATACAACAGTGCCTTTGAGGTAGCCGATTATGCAGTTAGTGAGTTATTTGTTGTTAATTTTTTGACTAACAACCGAGGTTAGATAGGGATGCGTCAGTGTTGACGGAATCTAATAACTAACAATCAACAACCCTATACAAGGTATCTCGCTGGCGATAGGGGCGATCGAGCGAAGCGATCGCTTCTACCAACGTCTCGACTTCCATGCACGTACCGCCCTGTGCGCCTGCCATTGAGGTAATGTGTTCTTCCATTAGGGTGCCGCCGATGTCATTGCAGCCCCAAGTGAGTGCTTCAGTTGCACCAGCGAGTCCCAGTTTGACCCAACTGGGCTGATGGTTGGTAATCCAGTGTCCTAGAAAAATGCGAGCAACTGCCATCAGCAGCAGCGCATCGGCAAGGACAGGCTGATCGCGTCCGACTCGACGGCGCAAGGGCTTGGGCGCTTCTTGCCCCACAAATGGTAGCAAAATGAACTCTGTGATGCCGGGATAGCCTTCTTCTAAAGACGCTTGCTGGAGCGATCGCAGTAACTCCAGGTGCCGTATCTGTTGCTCTGGCGTTTCAATATGTCCCGACAGCATCGTGCTAGTAGTATGCAGCCCCTGCTGATGCGCGATGCCCACGATCTCGAGCCAGGTTGCCGTGTCAATTTTTTCGGGGCACAACACGCGCCTTACGGAGTCGTCTAAAACTTCTGCTGCGGTTCCAGGTAGTGAATCCACTCCCGCATCCCGCAGCGCTGCGATGACTGCTGCATAGCTCAGACCGTCTTCTCTAGCAATAAACTGTACTTCTTGTGGCGAAAAAGCGTGCAAATGCAGTCGAGGAAACGTATCCTTTAACGTTTCAACAATTCGCAGGTAGTAAGACAACGATGACCCCTTAAGCGTTGCCTTCGGATTCAAGCCGCCCTGCATACAAAGTTCAGTTGCCCCTCGCTGTACAGCATCGGTTGCTTTTGCCAACAGTTGCTCTAGATCAAGCCAGTACGCGCCCTCGTCGCCCTCATCCCGTCGAAAGGCACAAAAGCTACAGTGCTGCTCACAGATATTAGTGAAATTAATGTTGCGGTTGATAATGTAGGTAACTGTCTCACCAGATTGTTGCTGCCGCAGTTGGTCGGCCGTTTGACGAATTTGCGCGATCGCATCGGACGATCGTTGCTTCAGCAACATCACCCCTTCTTCCCAGGACAAGTCGTGCCCCTCTAGGGCGCGATCGAGAATCTTTTCAACCGTTATAGTAACCACAGCACATCAGAATCAGCGACTACAGTTTCCATTGTGACAAGCTTCACCTGTCTGGTCCAAAGATGCGTAACAACTGGTCAACATTCTCTAAATCTCCTACAATCCGGCGCACCGGTCGAGGATAAACCTTCACCAGAGTAGGCGTGGCTGAAACCTGATCGAGTTCTGCTTGCTCAGGATGCTGCGAGACATCAATGACTTTGAGCGTGTAAGGATGACTGAGCGATTGTTCTAACACTCGATGCAGCGCTTGCAAGGTCCGTTCTGTAGCAATGCTATGACCAGAAACAAACAGACGCAAGACGTAACCTCTCGCGTTTAGCAGCGGCGATTGTTCTAACGGTGCGACGGGTAACTCCTGATGCAAATGAGCATACGGTTCAGCCGCCTGGTAATGCACGACGAGATCATGAGGCTCCCAGAGTTGGGGAAACTGCTTACGATAGGCAGACAGCACAACGGCATCGCAAAGCCCCTCTTGCAAGCGTGAAGGTTGCCAAACCAAATCTCCCGTATCAAAGACAGTATTGAGTAGGGTTTGATACCGGAGCACCAGCGGCGATGCTTCTGCCACCATCTGTAACTGCTGTGTCTGAGGGATCAGCCAGCGATCGACGGTGGCAGCATAGCAAGGCACTAAAAAATGCGGCGGTTCTGGTAGGTGCAAAATATCGCGTAAGGCAGCACAAAGATGAACGTGCCAGCGTTCCTGCTTCTTGCGATCGATGCAATAAATCAAACCGCCTCCAGGTGTAAAGAGCGCGATGCCCTTAAAAACGCTGGCAGCAGAGTTGGAATCTGCGTTCAATAGAGTTTCCTGTGCTGGTTACACACGCCCTCTCAGTGACTGTGCCATCTCGTTCGGCTTCGGCGACATTTCCAGAGCCACCTCTTCTGTAATCCGTCCCGCTTCGTACAGCTTGTAGAGAGACTGATTCATTGTACACATACCGTCAAAGGTACATCGGGGAATGATTTGCTCAATCTCCTCGATTTCCCCACGCCGAATAAAATCTTTGATGGCATCCGTGTTAATCAAAATATCGTGAAACGCAGCCCGTTTACCATCAGTGGTGCGACATAGACCTTGAGAGATGACTGCAACCATTGACTCAGCCAACGAGATCCGAACGGGTTCCTGCTGTTCTGGTTCAAACAACTGCAAAATCCGCTCGATCGTCTTGACGGCACTGTTTGTATGCAACGTTCCCATCACAAGGTGCCCTGTTTGAGCCGCCTTGAGAGCCGTATTAACCGTTTCCTTGTCCCGCATTTCCCCAACCAGGATTAGATCTGGATCTTCCCGTAGGGCTGCCTTCAACGCATTATCGAACTTGCGGGTATGAATACCAACTTCCCGATGTTTGATCAGCGCCTTTTGACTCTTATGGACAAATTCAATCGGGTCTTCAATGGTAATAATGTGCTTGGGCATCTCCTTGTTGATGTAATCAACCATGGCTGCCATCGTGGTGGACTTACCCGAACCCGTAGGACCCGTTACCAGAACTAAGCCCTTGTGATAGTGGCATACGTCCTTGAACACAGGCGGGAGGTTAAGCTGCTCCATTGTCAAGATTTTGAGCGG
>DATNQS010000585.1:0-6178 GCA_036703925.1 Candidatus Sericytochromatia bacterium | reverse complement strand
GCCGAGCGTGTTGAGGATTTGCACAACGTTGTTAGAAAAGCCGCACTGGGGCATTAGCTTATTGCCCTTCATGAAGACCATGATTTTGTTTTGTTTAATGAGCGTTTCGAGCCGCGCTTGAGTTTCGGGAGTCATAAGGTTCGAAGGGTGAGGTGTGCAAGAGGACTGAAGCTTAAAAAGAGCTGATCGGTAACACAATTCAAACCGCTTGGCTGGCGATCGCCCAATCGTGAGGGGTGTAAGTCTTGATCGCCATGGCGTGAATTGCCCCGCTAAGTAGATGCTGCTGGACTGCCTTATTCACCAACTGATGCTGCTGTACCAGGCGTTTACCGTCAAATTGCGATGACACAACCGTCACTTCGTAATGTTCGCCATCGCTCGTCAACACCTGAACTTGGGCATCGGGTAGTACAGCTTTGATCATGGTTTCAACCTGATCGGGGCTAATCATTTGCTCTCCTTAACCACTACTGATATGCGTAACTCTAGTCTAACGTTCAGTGTCAAGCTGAGTCTCATTAAGTTAATGACTTATCGAGTTGAAGACAGAGGCGATCGCAGGCACCCTATGCCACCAACGGCACTGCTAACTAATCTCTATTAAATCTCTATTAACGTGGTGCTGCACTGGGTTGATCAGCACGAGGGCGAGGAAACGGAGCATCGACAAAACCTAGTTCAAGGAGTTGCTGGTACGCTTTTTGCCCCAGGTTGCGAGTAGGCTGTTGACTGCGAATAATTTGCACCAGCAGGGGAACCGCTAGTTCTGGCTGGTTTTGCGCCCGATGCACTAGCGCAAGCTGATAGGTGGCTTGGTCGCGCATTTCGGCAGATTCCAGCGCTTTGCGTCGCTGGGTATCGGCAATGCGGTTATCAATGCCAGAAAAACTGCCTGCTAATTCCTGGTAGAAGTTAGACAACTGGTTGAAAACCTGACGCGCATCCTGAAGTTTTTTGATGGCAGTGGGATAGTTCTGAGCAGAAACGGCTTTGTCGGCATCATCCATCAGGCGCTTTCCGCCCTGCTGACTGAGCAGACCCCCATCTTGATCGGTCGGACGCAAAATGCTTGGGTCGTTGGGGTCGATCGGCTGCGCCCGGTCGGGACTCGCTGGCAAAGCTTGAGCGAAACCGCTTGCAGGCTTTAGCAACACGGCAGCCGCCAAAAGAGAAAGGGAGATTACTCCCGCAGTGCGGAAAAAGCGAGTAGTTCCAAAGAATTCCATGGGCAGCTCTAAATCTAATTGCAGAAACAGAAGAAACACAACTCTATCAAAACTGTGAGTATATTACCATTGCAGGGTGACTCTGTGCCTGAGTGGTCTCTTGAGTCATCCGTAGAGCTTTGGCTATTTAAACAAAGCAGGGATTGCAGTGTAGGCTGTAGTGCAGCGTTGCTACGCCCTCTTGCTAATACCCTCTTGCAGCTTTTCAATGAGGTGTTTTAATGTCTGACCAAACGCCAGTCAATTCGCCAGGACAGGGTGGAGGGATGCCCGAGTCAAGCTTCAGCCAAGTGTTGCAGCGTGGTGGCGAAGAACTGTTGCTAGAAAAAGTAAACGATCGCTTTACGGTGAATGCAGTGGACAAAGCCGCGATCGCGGGTCTCATCGAGCCGTTGCCTGCTGATGTTAGCCCCGATCGTGCCCCCGCCAAACTGACCGAGATTCGGGTTGATCCGGCACAGCGCGATGCAGTGATGCAGCAGGTGCGTGATGCCGATGTGGTGAACTATGCCAGCCATATCTATCAGTTGAAAGATGATCCAGGCTCGCGGCTTTATTTAACCGACCAGATCACGATTCAGTTTGCTGCCTCTGTAACAGCAGAAGCAATCGCACAAATGACGACACCGATCGGGTTGCAGCAGGTGAAACCGATCGCGGGTGTGCCGAATACCTTTTTGTTTGAAACGACGGCTAGCGCGCAGGAAAACCCACTGAAAATTGCCAATCGCTTGATGCAGCGATCGGAGGTACTAACGGCAGAACCAAATATTGTCGTGCGAACGCAAGCTCTCTATCGTCCTCGTGACCCCATCTATGCCAAACAGTGGCATCTCAACCACAATGGCGGTCCTGATCTGGCACCCAATTCTCACGTTTCGGCTGAACAAGCCTGGGATCTAACGCGGGGCATTCGATCGGTGACGATCGCCATTATGGATGATGCGGTAGACGTGTCGCATCCAGACTTTCAGGGCATTGGCAAAATCGTGGCTCCCCGCGACTTTAAGGAAAATGACTTTTTGCCGCTGCCTGGTGATCCTGACGATAACCACGGTACTGCTTGTGCTGGTGTTGCCACGGCTGAAGAAAATGGAGTGGGATCCGTTGGTGTTGCTCCTGGCTGCGCTCTAATGCCCATCCGCACTACCGGCTTTTTGGATGATCAGACGATCGAAGAAATGTTCGGCTGGGCAGTGACCAAAGGCGCATCGGTCATCTCCTGTAGCTGGGGTCCAGCATCCGTCTATTTTCCGCTCTCACTGAGGCAACGCGCTGCCCTAACTCAGGCTGCTACGACTGGACGCAATGGCAAAGGCTGCGTAATTGTATTCGCAGCAGGGAACGCTAACCGTCCAACTAATGGCAGTGTTAATGAGAGTGGCTGGCCCAATAACGCGCTGAGTGGTCCAACATCTTGGCTAGGCGGCTTTACAGTGCATCCCGATGTGATCACGGTGTCCGCTTCGACGAGCCTCAACCGGAAAGCTGCGTATAGCAACTGGGGTGCAGAAGTGTCTGTCTGTGCACCTAGCAACAATGCACCACCTGGCGTAGGGCTGCAAGAAACGGGTTACGTCTTCACACCACCGCAGATCAGAGGGGCGTTGCCCGGATTGGGCATTGTAACGACCGATCGCGTCGGTGCAACGGGGTATTCCGCCAACGAGAACGCGATCGATTTTGGTGGCACCTCCAGCGCTTGTCCCTTGGTTGCAGGAGTGGCAGCGCTAGTGCTGTCAGCAAACCCCGATTTAACAGCCGCAGAGGTCAGGCAATTACTGCAACAAACAGCAGACAAAATTGTAGACCCCAACCCCGACCCTCAGTTTGGCTTTCGCAAGGGCACCTACGAGGCAAGCGGACGCTGCGACTGGTTTGGCTATGGCAAAGTGAATGCTGCCAAAGCGGTACAAGCAGCCGTGCAGCGGCAGGCAGCGGCAGCGATCGCGTCCTCTCGCCAAATCCAGCAGCAAAATACTACCAGCGTCGCTATTCCTGATAACAACCCTCAGGGACTTACCAGCACAATTCAGATTGCAGAGACTGGCACCGTGCGATCGATTCAAATTAGCGTGGCGATCGACCACACCTTTCTAGGCGATCTACAGATCAGCCTAATCTCGCCTGCCAATCAAACCGTTTTGCTGCAAAGCCGCAGCCTCGGACGCAGCACTCGCCTTCAAAGCACCTACACTCTGCAAACCACTCCTTTACTAAGACGTTTCCTCAACCAACCCGCTCAAGGGCGTTGGCAACTGCGCGTTGTCGATGCGGCAGAAAGCGACACAGGAACGCTAAATAATTGGACATTGACGTTGGGAGTGTAAGAGCGAGGGCGAGGAGGAGCAGAGGAGCAAAAGAAGTAAGAGGAGCAGAGGAAGTAAGAGGAGACGTTTGAGTTTTGTAGGGCTTTACCTTCTCGAAGACTCTTTTAATTACGCCCCCTACTGTCCAGAGGGTTAATTTTTGAATGAGAGAAATAAAGATTGGAGCAGTTTGGAATAGGGACAGGTGATAGGAGTAGTAGCATTAATAGAGCGTAAGCTACTGCCTTCACGATGCACTTGCAGCACTTGGCGAATCGGCTCACTATCGGCTGGAGCTAGGCCACATCAGTTCACAGACCATGCCGTGGGGTGTATGAGGATGGCGTTGAAAGCGACCTCTGAGCGATCGCGCTAATTCTCTCGCCTGAGCGGTACCACGTCCCTCTCGAGGGGTGTTAGATGCAGCGCGATCGAAAGCGTCTAGCGCCTTGCCGTTGTCAATCACTTGCAGAGTGTAGCAATTTTTTTCCTGCTGGCAGATAACATTCAAATAGCTTGCAGCGACCGCGTGGTTGCCAACATTACACAATGCTTCCTGCAAAAAAAGACAGAGCGCTTGCTTTTGATCGGTAGAAAGAGTGCAGTGTTTGAGCAACGTAAAATCTGGTGGGATAAAGGTGTGAATAGAGCTAAACCCCGGCAAGTCACGCTTCAAAGTGTCTTCATAGACCTGATAGAGCAAGGCATCGATGGGGGTTTGAGCATAGCGTTGATCGCCTGTTACTACTGCCTGCTGCATTGATTCGTACACCGATCGCAGTTCTTGATTGAGATTTTGCAGTTGCGATCGCACGGTTTCAGTTGGCAAATCGTCCACACTGCGTAACATGGCTGCCAGCGTTTGCAGGGGACCGTTATGCACCGCATCGTAGGTACGCTTGAGCGTCAGGCTTCGCTGCTCTAGCAACAGTCGAGAATCACGGTCAAACAGTGCGGTGGTCAGTCCTGCTGCACCTAACGCCAGCAACGATGGCACCACAGGTAACCACCAACTGAGAAGGATGCCGCCATAGGCGATCGCCACCAGGGATGTGCTGCCGATCGCTAGACCCAAAAGCGTTTTCCAGGGTGATTGCAGCAGCAAGCCGAGAGCAATGCCAAGCAGCCCCCATAGTAAAATCCAGACATATTCCCAGCCTTCTGACCAGGTATGTAGCAAGGGACGCTGATCCAGCACGGCACTAAGGAGTTGGCTAATCGCATGGGCATGATTTTCAACGCCGTAGAGCAACTGATACTCGTCAGTATTGCCTGTTGCCTCACTGAGCAAGCTGCCCTTAAGAGCATCGGTCATAACGGTATCGTTAAGGCTATGAGAGGCAGTTACGCCTATCAAGACGATCCGATCGCGCATTAGCTCTGGTTTGACTCTGCCTTGCAGCACATCCATCATCGAAACAATCGGAAAAGGGGTTGGATGGCTACGAAAGTTGATCAACAGTTGGTTACCTCCCGCCTTAGCTCGCACATAGCCGCCCGTATGGGCACGAAAGCGGGGCAAAGTAGTTGTTCCAAGTCGAATTGGGTCGCTGGCACGGGTGCCGTGTTGCAGAACAATGCCTTTTGTCTTGAGGTAGCCTGCCGCCAACAACAGTGGTAACGAGTATTTCACAGTGCCAGAATCCACCTTGCTTGCCAGCAGACAGCGCCGCAGTTTGCCATCCGGGTCAAGAATAATATCAGCTAACCCGACCTGTGCGGGAGGCAACTCTGGAGGCGGCTTGACTTTAAGCGTAGCGACTGAACTCACATCTGCTTCGATGCCAATTAAATTAGGGCTAGCTCTCAAAAACTGCGCCAACTCAGCCCGATCGGGATCAGTAGTGATATCGCGAAACAGATCAAGCCCAATGACCGATGGCTGATAGCTTTGGAGTGCTTTGAGAAGCATTGCCAACTCGCGATCGGGGATCGGGTACTTTCCTACGCGGCGAATGTCTTCTTCATTGATGCCAACAATGACAACCCGCGAGTCTGGTGTCTCTAAAGGACGTGATCGTAGGGCGCGATCGAACGCCGTCCATTCCAACCGTTGTAGTGAACCAGTCATCCGAGCACCTGCGACCAGCCCAATCACTAGCAATCCTGGTAGTAGCCCCACTCGCCAAACCCTGACGTGCTGACCAATCTGCGTCCAGAATCCAGCATTCACTTTAATTTTCATGTAAACAAAGAGGGGCTAGGCTTTGATAACGTGTGACGGCGGGCAGGAGATAGCTTGCATGGTACACCCTGAAGGAAGAAAGGCTGATTCACCGCTGCGGTAACGAGCTTAGGGCATTCGCACTTAAGAGAAGGGAGGGGTATCACCCAACAGGCACTACCTCAACTTAATAAACCGAGCTTACGAGCCGCGATCGCGATTTGAATCCGCAGATCCTTGTCGGGTTCATCATAAATACCCAGAGCATCTTGCAGCCTGACCCAGTAATTGCGAATCGTGCGATCGCTCACCTGCATCCGATCGGCGATTGCCTTGTCAGTCAGGCCCTCCTGAAACTTCAGCGTGAGCACCTCCAGCCATTTGCGGTCAAACTCCGATCGGGCACGCAGTTCTGGCGGCAAATAAATCGAACCACGGAGCGCAAAATCGACCAGTCGAATCATCTCCCGAATCGG
>DATNQS010000584.1:0-3882 GCA_036703925.1 Candidatus Sericytochromatia bacterium | reverse complement strand
GTTAGAATGTCGCCGCCCAAATCCTTAATTAACCGAACCAACGACTCCACCAAAGCACCAGTGCCGCCTTTTGGTCTTGCCATGCCGGGGTTATGCCGCATTGCCATCATGATGGAGCCAATACTCAACATTTTTTGTGATGGTGGAGCACCCAGTTCAGCCGAGAGGCGGGCTAGAGGCGCTTTGACGAACTCTGAGTCAAACCATTCGTTGAGAATATCCTCAGCGCTGGTCAGCATGGTACGAATGAAATCCAGCGTTTTGTCCGTCGAACCAATGACCGCGAACAAATCCTTAATCTTGGCAATGTCATAGTTGCCTGCAATATCAATTAAGGACTTGGGCGGTGCGTTAAACATCGGAATCATTGCCCCGATCGCCCGCTGCCAGTAGGTTACAAACTCAGCGTATTTCTTTGCATCCCGTGGGCTGAACTGCTCAATTTCGGCACAGGTTTTCTCAACCGATCGATGCCCCAAAAAATACTTGCCATCGGGATGGGGACAAAAGGCAACTGGATCGCAGAAGAGATATTCCAGCCCGTATTTGGTTAACTCCAGTTCTTCCACAACGGGACCAAGATGAATGAATTCGTGGTCGATCCCGCACAGGTTGAATTTAAAGTCAGGCAACTCTGGCATCACTGCTTCGGTGGTTGCGGCTCCACCCGGCACCGATCGCTTCTCTAGCAACAGTACGCGATACCCCGCTTTCAGTAAATACGCAGCGCAGACCAGCCCATTATGCCCTGCACCAATCACGATCACATCGTATTCCTGCATCCCCACGGCTCCAGAAGCTTAATATCCTTAGCTTAAGGTAGAGAACGATACCGAATGAGCCATCAACCTAATTGTTGATTTTCAAGCTCTACGTCCCAGTCGTTCAAGCACTCTTTAGCAAGACACCAGCCGTAGCCTGTGCTTTGTCGCCCTTTGTCGGCTAATCCTATAGGGCGATCGACTTACCTTCGCTACAAATTAGAGGCACTTTCTAGCTTGCTGTTCTACTTTTCATTGAGTGGGGGAATTCTACGCTAAAGGTCATTTACCGAGAGGTCTGTATGTCGAGTGTGGGCTTAAACAAATGGATCGTTAGTGGCAATTTGGCAGCCGATGCCGAAATCAAAACTGTCGATCTCCGCAGTGGCGAAAAAGCAAAAGTTGCCAAGGCAACCCTGTACGTTCGCAAAACACGAAACCGCGACGAATCCTTCACCGTCTCGTTAAGCATTTGGGAAAGCTCCGCAGCGTGGCGCAAACTGTCGTTTCTCAAAAAAGGCTCACTAATCATCTGCACAGGCAGCGTTGAGCCAGCACCCTATGTTTCCAGCAGCGACAACAAGCCACGCGCTGGTCTAGAAATGTCTGTTTTGGATATTGATCTGGATATTATTCGTGGTCTCGATGATGAAGATCTGACCGAAGAAAATACTACCGCTGAATCTGACGTTACTGAAACCACACATAAGCGGAAAGGGAAAGCGCCTGTGACGATTTAAAGGGGAGTAGGGAGTAGAGGGTAGGAAGTAGGGAGTAGGGAGTAAAAACTCAAACGCCTTGCTGCCCCTGCTTCCTCCCTCCCTCTGCCAAATCAGCAAAACTCTGTTCCGTAATTGACTAAAATAAACATAGTTGCGTTTGGCTAGTTGCCTCTATCGAAACGGTTTATGGAAATCTCCAGGGTTTAAAGACCAGTCAGGTCAAGCAGTTGCAACGGTTGTATCATCAGCGGCTACCGGGCGATCGCATTACTACACCTGAGTTTGCTCAACGGCTAGCAGCGGTTAGCACTGAGTTGAATCAGCCTGTATGTGCATATGTCAATCGGCGCGGCCAAGTAATGCGGGTTGGGGTTGGCACACCGCGACAAACGCAGATTCCCCCGCTGGAACTGCCCCGCTATGGGGCCGAGCGGCTTTGCGGTATCCGCTGTCTTTCGACTCAGTTGAAGTTTGAGCCGCCGAGTGATTCTGCTCTCACGGCAATGGCAATGCAGCGGTTGGATGCGCTAGTGACGTTAACACTGACAGGGGGCGGCTTTGAGCGTCGTGGTGGTGGTGCAACGGGCTATGTTAAGGAAGCCTACCTATCGCATCTCGTCCCTCACCCGGAAACAGCCTGGACAGTTTCGCCACCTCTAAGCCTGGATCTACTGACCAATCAAGACTTTCTCAATCTGGTTGAAGGGCTTGAAGAAGAGTTTCGGCGAGACTATACGGCGCGGCAGGTCGATCGCGACCATGATCAGGTGCTGCTAGTCGGGCTGATTACTGACAATCGAGCCACGCAGCGCTTTAAAGATGGGCTGACAGAGCTAGAGCGGTTGGTGCAGACAGCCGGTGGCACAGTGCTACAAACGCTGAAGCAAAAGCGCTCTCATCCTCACCATCAAACGGTTGTCGGTGAAGGAAAGGTACAAGAAATTGCGCTAGCAGCACAGTCAGTTGGGGCGAATTTGGTTGTGTTCGATCGCGATCTTTCCCCGGCTCAAGTGCGGAATTTGGAAACCCAGATCGGCATTCGGGTAGTCGATCGCACCGAGGTTATTCTGGACATCTTTGCCCAACGGGCGCGATCGGGTGCTGGGAAGCTTCAGGTCGAACTTGCCCAACTGGAATATATGCTGCCGCGCCTGACGGGACGAGGGCAAGCAATGTCTCGACTTGGTGGTGGTATTGGCACACGAGGACCAGGAGAAACCAAGCTGGAGACGGAGCGACGAGCGATTCAACGGCGGATCACCCGTTTGCAACAAGAAGTTGATCAGCTACAGGCGCACCGGGCACGAATGAGACAACGGCGACAGCATGAGGAAGTGCCCTCGGTAGCAGTGGTGGGCTACACAAATGCGGGTAAGTCTACCTTGCTGAATGTGCTCACCAATGCCGAGGTGTATGCTGCCGACCAACTGTTTGCAACGCTAGACCCGACCACGCGACGGCTGGTAGTGCCCGATACCATGACCGAGGAATCGCTTGAGCTTCTCCTCACCGACACAGTAGGGTTTATCCACGATCTGCCGCCCTCGTTGCTGGATGCCTTTCGTGCCACGCTAGAGGAAGTGACAGAAGCAGACGCACTGCTGCACGTAGTCGATCTATCGCATCCTGCATGGCAAAGCCAAATTCGCGCAGTGATGAAGATTTTGTCGGAGATGCCGATCGCACCGGGTCCGGCATTGGTGGCGTTTAACAAGATCGATCAGGTGGACGGCGACACTCTGGAACTGGCACGAGAAGAGTACCCCCAGGCAATCTTCATCTCAGCCAGTGAACGTCTGGGTTTAGAAACCCTGCGCCGAAAGTTGGCTCAGTTGGTGCATTACGCAGTTTCGTCTTAGCAGCAGCAAGCAAGACCTTTGTTAGCTGTAGGCAATAGCGGGGTCTGGGGAGTGTGTGGGGTGCAGGCAATACGCTAGACCCTGTATCCTAGACTGCCCCGCTATAAGCTACTGACGCATGGGAAGGACAAATTCTACTAACTGACGGTTGAAAGCGGTTGTTCTTCCTGAAGACCAGATGCAAAGGCTTCGACGATCGCACGGTTAAACGCTGGAAGGTCGTGTGGTCGGCGGCTTGTGATCAGTCCCTTATCAACAACAACCTCTTGATCAACCCAATGAGCGCCTGCATTTTTTAGATCTGTTTTCAGTGATGGCCAGGAAGTTACTTCGCGTCCTTTCACCACATCTGCTTCAATGAGCGTCCAGGGCGCGTGGCAGATGGCAGCAACAGGCTTACTCGCTGCAAAGAAAGCCTGAATAAACTGAACCGCCTTTTCGTTCATGCGAAGTTGATCTGGATTCGCAACGCCACCCGGTAGCAGCAGGGCATCATAGTCATCTGGGTTTGCGCTGTCCAGCGTCACATTCACAGGGAAG
>DATNQS010000583.1:0-3022 GCA_036703925.1 Candidatus Sericytochromatia bacterium | reverse complement strand
ACAACAATTTGCCTGTAGCTGAAAAAATGAGGGTTCGGGGTCTAGCTCGTTTCTTCGGCGCTTTACTTTCGGTTGAGCCAGCGAGGGCTTCAGAGTCAACGGTCAGTATAATGTCAGGCAGTTTGCCCCCAGTAAGTGTCGCTAGCTGCACAGAGAGCGTGCCGAAACCAAGTGACTCTAGTGCATCCCAGGTCGATGCGGTTCCAGAGGGTAGCAACCCTGTGCGTTTTAGTTCGCGTACTAGTATAGGGGCGATGTTGACTGCCCATTCTGGCTGTTGCTGCACCAGGTCAGCCAATACCGTTGTTTCTGGAGTTTGCCATTCCAGCGCTGAATCTGTAAATGCCAGCGGTCGATGCGTATTGCCGGCTTTGGCAATCGCTGGTGCAGGATCTCCAGCCGCTAATAGCTCTAGCTTGCCATCATTCACTCGAACGGCTTTGATGCTGGCAGACGCTACTTGCTGCTCACCATCGGGCAACCAAACGACGATCGATAAGGGCGGATCAGCCGCAAGACCCAGCAATTTCCAGAGGCGACCAACAGGCGTATTGGCTGGCAGTTCTAACCCAGCACCAGCCAAACGCCAACGCTTACCATCTTGAAAGCCTGCTACTTGCACCCGATACCACACTTGCTGTTCACCCAGCTTGAGCGCCTCTGCTTGCTTCGGCTTCAACCAGGTAGCGGCATTGATCTTAGTTAGGGTTTCTGCCACACCTACAATTTGCCCTGGTGGGTAAGTTATCGCTGCCGTGTCTTCCGTCGTTGGTGGCTCTAGACGTTGGATAAGAGCTGTGATGCGGCTTCTCTCTTGGCTGGTCGTTCGAGGCTGTTTTTTTAACCAGGCGATCGCAGCGTTACGCCCCTGTTGCGCTGCAATGAGTAATGCGCCCCAACTTCTTGCATCTGTTTGCGTTGGGCTGACGCGTAGTGCCGCATCGACTCGATTTTGCAAACGTCCAGAATCGGCTTTGAGCACGGCGGCAGTTTCCAAGCCGTTTTCAGCATTGGCAGTAAAAACTGTTAACGCTCGCCGCCAACGCCCATCAACCAGGTTCGCTAGCACTTGCTGACCAGGGCTTGCCCAGGATTTATTCGCTTGCGTCTGCGTTGCCTGGGCATGCAGTTGTATCAGCTCTTGTTGTGCTTGTGCAGCGACTGACCATCGACCTCTTTTGCTGCGTACTGATTCTAACCACTGTAAGCCAGTTGACCATAGCCCACTGCGAGCCAACACCAAGCCCTGTTCGTAAGCATGATCGTCGATCGCAGGCTCTAGTAAAGAAAGTGACTCTAGCTGAAGCGGGCTGGGTAAAAAGTTGCGCGGTTTAACCTGATAGATTTGAAACTGAGGCTCCATACCCACCGTTTGATCGAGAACCAACTCCGGCGAACCGCCACCAAACATTTCTTGCCAAACGGGTTCTTGCCCTACAGGACTGCTCCATTCCAGCATTTGATGCAGATGAAACCGACTGGGATTGTAGTGCAGCACTTGTCCATAGGCGATCGTGCCATCGCCCCGCAGCCAACGCCCGCTCAGGTTTAGCCAAACGCCCCGAGTCGGCACTTTGCCTTCAAACCGATTCAGCGTCATCAGCGGCAGCGATCGTGTCGAACCTTGATTGGTGTCACCTGCGTTAATCAGCGGTGCCAGCACAAACGTTTCATCTGGACCCATGATCGCCTGCTGATCTAACAACTGAAAGGTTTGCTCACGCTGTGCCCCAGGTATGGTCTGGTATACCCGCAGTTGTACAATTTGTTCGCAGTTACTCTGACAGTTCGATCGCTGCGCCAGCACAGGCAGTAGCACATCAGAAACGGTCGTTTTATGGTCGAGAAAGCTAATGTTTTTTCCCAACTGAATCGGTTCGCCGAGAATGCGTCCTGCCTGGGTAAGCTCTTTCTGAATTGCCTCCATCGTCTGAGGCGACTTTAACCCTGTTACGGGAATCGGAATCCAATCTGGCAGAAAGCGATTGACCCACAAAAGCGTCTGCGGATCGACAATGAGCTGCCCCCCAAGCCAACCCGCGCTTGCAAGCCCACCCGCAGCAAGCACAATGATAACGAGCGCCGGCCAGGCAGACACCCCAGGCAACGCACGTCTCAAGCGCTTCTGTTTTGAGAGTGGCGTAAGCTGCGGCACCACGGGGGGCTCTGGCTTAAAACTTTTGCCTGTTTGGGGGTGCTTAAGGGCGCGATCGCGTGGGTTTAGAGTCATGCCAAAACAGCCTCTGCCAAAACAGCCTGAAACAATGCTGGTAGATGACGTACATTACTGTAACCGGGATTACCAGTAGAGTCACGTAATCTTTGAGAGAAGGATTGAAGGCTGAAGGCTGACCGCTGACTACTGACCGCTGAAAGCTTAAATTCCTATTGCACTTGCAGATTCTCTTGCAAATAGTGCCCCCATTTTGCGGCTAGCGGTGGTTCGGTAAAGGGAATGCGAATGGGCTGAGGGCGATCGGCACACGCCAATTCCAAAATCGCTCGTCCTTTCGTCGGTGCAGAATCGAACGCCACTGCTTTGTCATTCACCAGTAAGCGAATCGACTGTACACCATCGAGCGAAACCGTTTCCAAATTCACTGGCCCCTTGCGAGTCGGCAAGCCCCAGGTCAGTTCACGTCCCTTTTGTCCCAACACAGCGTAAATGTCGTACTTTGCTCGCTCAAATGGTTCTGCCCAGGTTTTGTACGCCTCCAGCTTTTGGTACTCATTCCAACCTGCCCAGGCAAGCCAGAAGAAGAGTGCAAGTAGGGGGAGCCAGAAAAGACCGCGTTCCATAGAGGGTGAGGAGTGAGGGGGGAGGAGTGACGAGTAACGAGGCAGACGTAGCACGTTGCACCGCTGTGCTAAATGATTGAGTTAATTCTGACTACTAACTACTGATTACTAACTGCTTGTAAGTCAATTTTGTCTTTCACTCACTTTTGCCTTTTGCCCTCTGCCTTCTTAACCATCCGCAACATTCAGCACTCCACATTCAATCTGCGCTTAAGCTATGGTG
>DATNQS010000582.1:0-2588 GCA_036703925.1 Candidatus Sericytochromatia bacterium | reverse complement strand
GAGTGCCATTTTTGGTTTTTTGAGCTTATGAGCACGCCCCCAGTTCTGTTTGAGCATGTCGAGAAATACTTCGGACCCCTGCATGTCCTGAAGGGGATTAGCGGTCACGTCGATCGCGCTGAAGTGCTGGCAGTGATTGGTTCGTCGGGCTGCGGCAAAAGTACGTTGCTGCGCTGCCTCAATCGGTTGGAAACGATCGACCAGGGGCGCATTGTTGTCACAGGTATCGAGCTGTCGCAGCCAGCGCTGACGCGAAAGCAACTCCGCGATGTACGATCGCAAATTGGCATTGTGTTCCAGCAGTTCAATCTGTTTCCCCATTTAAGCGTGCTGGATAATTTGACGCTGGCGCCGCAGCAGGTGCTAAACCGATCGAAGCAGGACAGCCAGGAACGGGCGCGCTTTTATTTGGAGCAAGTAGGGCTAGCAGACAAAATCGGTGCCTACCCAGATCAGTTATCTGGGGGGCAAAAGCAGCGCGTGGCGATCGCGCGTAGTTTGTGCATGGAACCGCAGATTATGCTCTTTGATGAACCGACAAGTGCTCTAGACCCAGAACTGGTTGGGGAGGTGCTGGAGGTGATGCAGCAGCTTGCCAATCAAGGCATGACGATGGTGGTCGTCACTCACGAAATTCAGTTTGCCCGCGATGTTGCCCATCGCGTGCTGTTTTTGGATCAGGGCTTAATTGTGGAAGAGGGTCCGGCGCGTGAGGTGCTGACGAATCCACAGAGCGATCGACTCCATACGTTTCTGTGTCGAATGCGTCAGGCATGATTGGCGCGATCAAGTCTTTAAACGTTTCCATCTTAACTCGTCTCTAAATCGCTAATTGTACATTTTTATAAAAAAATGGCGCGGTCTTTAAATGCGTGGCGCGGCACTATAAAGCGTACAATCCCGGCAGAACAAGCACTTTATTTTTTACCTCAGCTTTATCAGGTCTCACTAGCAAAGGCATGGCACAAAAGTTCTATCTGCTCAGAGTCATGCGACAGGTTCATTGCAACAACGGCTGCCGATGAAGGAAACGATCGGATGCGTGATGCAAAGCTGTTTCCCCTTTTAGAGTCATCGCAGCACCTTACCGCGAGCCATGGCGAAAAGAAGATAGGAGATATACGCACGAGTTTGAAAACCGCGCCATCTTTCGTGAAAACGTCTGTTAGATGACGATGAGGAAGTCAGGCAATGACAGACCGAGCCGGTTAGATCGCAGCCTTCGGAGCGCATTCATTGTCTAGCGATAAAGAAAAAGACACGCTGAACCCCTTCCGCTTGAACCGGGAGTGGATGAGCGTGTCGAGAAAGATTGAAACTTATCAAATTCGAGTGTACATGAACGCACGAGAGATGGGCGGTTGTGCGTCAGAGAATAGTGGGATAGGTTAAAAGGTCATGCCAAGTCCAGGGTTGTACTGCTAATCCCGCTCGTTGGGCTGCGGTTGTCTTAAACCGACTATGCCGCCAAATCCAGTTGCTGTGCGAGCATATGGTGGCTGTTACAGGCCGTGTTTTGAGCCATTTGAGCGATCAAGGCTTGCGTGTAGCGCAGCAGCACAGTGCGCACGGCCGGATAGCGATCAAATGCAGCTAGTAAGACCTGTGCCTCGAGCTTGATGGCGCTGCCTGCCACCTGCACCACATAGGCCGTTTGTGTCATTGCCCTGCGCCCCATCACGGTATTCAGACCAATCATTTCACGTCTGCCGACAATCCCTGTGGCGGCGCTGGCGCCATCACTCATGGTCAGCGTGATCGCCAGCACACAATCTAACGGAAAGTAGAGCGCAGTAATGACGTCCCCTGGCTCATGCAGGCGATCGCCTTTTGACAGCATGACTGTTGCCAGCGCTGGAGCCAATTTGGCAAGGATCGCTGATGGCAAAACACTCAGCAGGCGGTTGGTCAAAGTCCTGCTCATCTTCTCAGTCTTGCTTGGCATTGTATGACCGGAGCAAACACCTTGTATACAAGCGATCGCCTGCCCGAAGTGTCGACGTCTACTGCCTGAAGTTGGTGTGAGCAACTTATGGTGCAGAGGGCAAAAAAGCACCTGATCGCTCTGACCGGGTTAGAGGTGTCTCTGTTGGTTCTAAAGTGCCCCTTGCTCAGCATGGCTAACGATCCGCTGGTGCTGCCGGTGCTGGACTCGTTCAGCACCGGCAGTACAACCCTTAGAAGTTTTGCCTAGTAGCAGTTCTACTTTTTAGTTGCTTGGTCGTCTGCTGCCACCCGCAACCAGCCAGACTCCCCAAGGTGATGAACCTCTAATTGCTTGATGCCCTAGTCAGCCGACTCAGGCTTGCTACCGCTGCAGGGCCAAGGGTCCTTTTTGACGCGCAGCGTTGCCAGACTCCTTTTCGGGGAGGTAGGCAAAGCACCCCGACCTCAGGCTAGGGCAAGCGCAAAGCCGCCTGCAGTCGTTCGTGCTCCCCATCAAGCACCGCTGGATCGAACTCAATCTTGATCGTTTTGCCTGTTTTCTTGCCGTTGACGGTCTCCTCAAACCAGCCGTTGAGAAAAGCGCAAGCGCCGCTGCGCTCGTGCTCCAATTTCCCGCGGATATACTCCTTGGCCGTACAGTT
>DATNQS010000581.1:0-2098 GCA_036703925.1 Candidatus Sericytochromatia bacterium | reverse complement strand
CGATCGCCCGCTACCGGACGGGGACGCTTACTGCTGCCACTTAGCAACCCCCAAACAGCAAACGGGATGCTCCAGCTCGCCTTTGCGATTGCCCAGGAGCACCACTACGAAATCGAATGTTTGCAGGTAATCTCCGTGCCGCGCCATAGTTCCCCTGCTGAAGTAGCGGTGAACACTACATTAAGCCGTCGTCTTTTAAAAGAAGCAGTGAGGCAGGGGAATGCCAAACAAATTCCGGTGCATACCCAAATTCGAGCGTCACACACGATCGAACAAGCCATTTTAGAAACAATTGCCGATCGCCATATCAATGTGCTGCTAATGGGCTGGAAAGGTAGTACCACTACCCCCGGTCGCATTTTTGGTAGCGTTGTCGATACCATTATTCGACAGGCAAGTTGTGATGTGGTGCTAGTTAAAAGTGGCGAAGGTTTTGGTGACCGCCGAACAGAAAAGAATAGTGCTCACGGTGAACTAATTGGCACTCATCGAACAGGCAAGAATGCCATAACAGTAGGCAACGAGCCGAACCAACCCTTACTGTCGTTGAATCGCTGGCTGCTGCCGATCGCCGGTGGACCGAACTCACAGCACGCGCTCAAGCTCCTACCAGCGCTTGTTACTCTCAGCAAACAGCCTGAAATCTGCTTATGTCAGGTGTTTCATCCCTCTGATACGACTCAAAACGAAGTCTTACTAGATGAAGATGCTCGCTTCCTTAGACGGCAGCTTCAAGCCAGTGTGATTACACTGCCAGTCTGTGCCAATTCGGTTTCTGAGGCTGTAATTGATATGGCGCAGAAAGACCAGTGCGATGTGATTGTCGTCGGCGCAAGTAGAGAAGGGTTACTCCAACAGGCAATTCAGGGCAACATCCCTGAGACAATCGCCCGTCACTGTGCTTGCACAGTAATTTTGGTCAGAAAGGCGATCGTCAGTAGTTGATAAGCAATGCTGCTGATTCAAAGCCTTAGCGATTCAAAGTAACGCGATGTGCAATCACCTCTCCCTCAGCATCGCCTTTGTCTCTTAAGAACAGAGAAATCGGTGAAAAGCCCTTAGATACTTGACCGCGTGGGGTCATCGCCTGCTGCCTCAAAGATCTTGAAGCGTCTGCTGCACAACGTCCTGTTAATACTTCCCATAGGGGATTAATAAAGTTAAGATTTTTACTATGGTTGAATCTTAGCTTCAGTTATTAAACGAACCATTAACATGTTGCGAGAAATATATGGAAACTTTTGCCTATCTGCATACTGCTTGTGTCTACGAAGAGCCTGACGCGGTAGAACTGACGTTGAAGGTCGATCGGCTGAATTTAAGGCTGTTGTCTACTCAAGCAGGTTTATTGCTGCTGCAACTGCTGGTGCCTGCCGCAATTTTAATTGTTGCTGGTCACGCATCTGCACTTCAGGTTGGCGATCGGGGTGCTTCTGTAACTAACTTGCAAGACCAGTTGCGATCAGCTGGCTATTTCAACCGCAGCTCCACTGGGATTTATGCCTCTATAACAGCCGATGCAGTGAGGCGCTTTCAGGCATCACGTGGGTTAACCGTCGATGGTATCGCTGGACCCGCTACGCAGAGAGCATTAAGAGGCCAATCATTGCCAGTTTCAGGCGGCAATTATCGTCCTATCAGCTACAGTGGCGGCTTGCGGCTTGGTAGTAGAGGAGCAGAGGTCAGTGCACTTCAGCAACAGTTAAGCGATCTGGGTTACTACGTTAGTGTTGATGGTATTTTTGGTCCAGCTACTGACCGAGCTGTACGTAGTTTTCAGGCTTCTAATGGTTTGTCAGCAGACGGCATCGTTGGTTCTGCTACACGAAATGCTCTCGCTAGCGGCGTGAATGATAATGGTGTGAATGTCAGCTTTCCTCAGCCAACCTATCCTACCTATCCTAGTAGTCTACCTAACAATACTACAGCCGTTTCAAGTACTCGCAGGCGCTATGTGGTAGTCGTTCCAGCGAGCGGTAGCAGAACGCTGTCACAAGTTCGAGCCGTTGTTCCTAGCGCTGTTTATACGGCTTCTAACCTGGGTAGATATGTACAAGCAGGTGCCTTTGATCAGCGCGGCTTTGCAGAAGCTCGAGCA
>DATNQS010000580.1:0-1965 GCA_036703925.1 Candidatus Sericytochromatia bacterium | reverse complement strand
CCCTCTAGCCAACCAGATTTTTTTACTCACACCACACTCCTCACTCGGTTCGCTGGGTCTGCCTAACAAATAAAGACAACCCAAGTTAGACCTATCAGGAGTTTACACGCTCGGATCGCTAATTGGGGTGAGGGGAGCAAGGGGGATCAAGAGGCAGAAGAAGCAAGGGAATCGGAAAGGGAAGCAGGAGAAGGGAAAACAAGGGTGAAAGGGTATTTTGCCTTTGAATGAGCCAGCCAAACCGAGCTTTGGCGTGAACTGTCTCCCTCCTCCCTATTACCCTCAAACACCCGCAGTTTGCGCCTGCTGTTCCGCTTTGCCTGATCGCTGGCTACCCAGTTGGATCAGCTCTACTTTGTAGCCGTTGGGATCTTCAACAAAGGCGATGACGGTCGAGCCGTGTTTCATCGGTCCCGGTTCACGGGTGACTTTGCCGCCCCGATCGCGGATTTCGGCACAGGTTGCGTAAATATCATCAACGCCGATCGCAATATGACCATAGGCATCGCCCAGATTATAAGCCTCGGTGCCCCAGTTATAAGTAAGTTCCAAAACGGTGTGATCGGCTTCTTCGCCATAGCCCACAAACGCCAGAGTGAATTCGCCACCTGGATAGTCTTTCCGGCGCAGCAGCTTCATACCAAGAAGCTCGCAATAAAACTGGAGAGATTCATCCAGGTTGCCAACGCGCAGCATAGTGTGGAGTAGTCGCATTGCTAATGCCTCATGTGGTTTGCTGCTTCCATAGTAAGCATTCAACCGTTTATGAAGCTTCACTCTAAGCGGTCACATTGCAGGTACTAGTCCAAACCAAGCTCTCGCTTGAGCAGTTCGATCGACTTAGAGACAATGAAATTCTCGCAGCAAATGAGCTGCGGTGGACGGATCAGGTCTTCTCGAGCGGCAGAAATGGCAGTCTTTACAGCAGCACAACTAGCCTGATCGCTAATGATGGTCTGGGCACTCCGCACGATCGCTCCCAACTTGTAGCCATCGCCGACTTGAGCCGTCATGACCAGCAGTTCATCGCCCCGTAGACTGTGAATAATGACTTCCGCAACGCCAACCGTGCCAGAGCTAAGGCTGACAACTCCAATGCAGGTGCCTTTAGCTAAACGCTTAATCAGCTTAATTTCGGAGTCAAAGTCATAAATATCAACTGGAATCACACGCACCGACTTAGGAGCTGCGATCGCTTCTGCCTCAGCAATGAAATAACGACTGGTAACAACTGTGCCAGAGCGAGTTTGATCCAAGATTTGCTCTAACTCTTCGATCGGTACAAGCTGCACAGGGATGTTCAGCGCCCGCTCTAGCTCACGGACAATCACCTCTCCTGCACCAATATCGTGAGTCGGAGCCGTCACCAAGACCTGAGCGCTACAGCGCAAGCGCCAGTCAATTTCTGCCAGAAAAAGCTCACGCGCCTGATTCAGCGAACAGCCGAGCTTCAGCAAATCATCCAGGCTGTTTTGAACGACTTTGTATGCCTCTGGATGCTGATCAAGAATGGGCGATCGCACCTTTGCAACGTCTTCATGGGTTTGTTCTCGCACATAAATGCCAGAACCCGCTTGTGCGTCAACAACACCTGCATCTTCTAGCTGGCGATAGACTTTGCTAATCGTATTGCGATGTAACCCCGTTTGCATTGCCAACTGACGTGTACTGGGCAAACGGTGTCCCGGTGGATATTGGCGCGACGCGATCGCAAACAGAATTTGGTTATAAAGCTGTGTCGATGCCGGAATGTCGCTCTCCGTCTGAATATGAAATTGAACCATACAAGAGCCTCCACGCGCTCTAAAGGAAGCGTTTAACGATGCGACTAGTCGTAGGGATCACACATCTTTAGTTAAGTTACATTTTAGATGCTGCACTCCCTGATGCAGCACTGGCTTACACCCTTCGTAAACCTAGCGGCTTAAAGGCTAACAAGACTTCACCCAGACAGGTGCAATGTCA
>DATNQS010000579.1:0-4633 GCA_036703925.1 Candidatus Sericytochromatia bacterium | reverse complement strand
CATCAGGGAGCCAGCCACAGGCTCGCGGATGCCGTCGATGTCCACAGGCGGAGCCGCAATGAAGGCGATGATGAAGCAGATGGTCGCAGACAGCAAGGTGGGCACCATGAGTACGCCGAACCAGCCGATGTACAGGCGGTTATCGGTGCTGGTCACCCAGTTACAAAACTGCTCCCATACGTTGACGCTCTCGCGTCTTTGTAAGGTTGTCGTCATGATGGAAATAAGTCCGTTATGGTTTGGATGAGTGCCGAGGCACAGGAATAATATGTTCTTACCTTAACTGAGTTATGAAGGAAAGTAAAGAGTCACCAAGTATTTTCTACTACTGGCATCCGTTTGAGATTGTTGGCAGATCTATTGATGCCCTTGCAATTCTTACGTTTGAACCCCTACTGAGGATAATATCTATGTAAGGTTCGAATGCTAGGTCTATGAAAGAGCGATTACTTCAGTGGCTCAATGTGGCGTTAATGTTGGATTTGTTTCTAGTGTTGTTTAGTTTTGTGTGGCTTGCGATCGCAGTCGCTGGTCGAGCCGCAAAAGTGCCGCTTGGGCTTGATCTCTGGTACAAGCTTTGGGAGCCTGTTTTTACTCCAGCACTTGGTATCTTGATGGCGGGTGCGCTTTTAAGTGGTGCAATTAGTTGGGTGGCTAAACGCTGGGGCGATCGCTCGACAAGCAGCCTTTAAGCCGCACACAGTAGGCACGTCTCGGACTCAAGCGTCAGCAGACTTAATGCTAAGTTGATGTCTTAACTGCTTTTCAGCTTTTTAAGGATGGACTGGAGGATTAAGCACTATCGTTTCAGGCTATGCACAATGCCTATCTACCCTAAAATTTCTGTCACAGCCTGCGTTACCGTTGGGTACTGATACTGGAAACCAGTTGCCTGAGTGCGTTTTGGCAGCACTTGTTGACCTTCCAATACAACCTTTGCGCCATCGCCTAGTAGTGCTTCGAGGGCAAAGCTAGGCACAGGAAGCCAGGAGGGGCGCTTTAGCAACGAACCCAAGGTGTTAGCAAATTCAGCCATACTGACTGGGTTTGGAGCCGTTGCGTTATAAATGCCTGAGATATTGGTATTGGTCAAGGCTTGCAGGATCAGGCTCACTAAGTCTTCGCGGTGAATCCAGGAGAACCACTGCTTACCCGTGCCGATCGGTCCTCCAGCAAAGAGCTTGAAAGAAGGAATCATCTTAGCGAGCGCCCCACCGTCACCTAGCACAATACCGATGCGTAGAATGACTAGCCTCACGCCATCTTGTTCCACCATCTGTGCTGCGGCTTCCCATTCCTGGCAAACTTGAGCCAGAAAATCGGCACCTGGAGCACTGGTTTCATCAAACGTGGCAGTTTCGCTAGTGCCGTAGTAACCGATCGCAGATGCATTCACTAAAACAGAGGGCTTAGGCGTTGCCTGGGCGATTGCCGCAACCAATGTTTGCGTTCCCAGTTTGCGACTATTAAGAATCATCTGCTTGCGCTCTGGTGTCCAACGGCTTTCGGCGATCGGTTCGCCTGCCAGGTTCACCACCCCATCGCATCCTGAAAGTGACTGTTGCCAATCGCCTATTTTCGTTGGGGTATAACCAACCGCCTCGACCTGGGGAAATACGGCAGCAGGAAACATTTGCAAAGCTCGTTCAGGGTTACGGGTCAGCGCTACCACTGTATGTCCATCTGCCTGTAAACGCTCAATTAAACGACTGCCAACAAAGCCTGTTGCACCCGTAACAGCAACTTTCATGCAAAACCTCTGTGTGCGATCGTAATGGCGGGGAGAGAAGAATTAGTAGCCCTTTGAAGTCTTGGCATCAAGCCTGAGCAAGCAGCGTAAAGACTGCGGTTTCAGTATATCGAAGTTCCTGCAACCTTATTGAAAGCCGTCATGAGGCAGAATCGCAGTCAACTCGCGATCACACAGCAATTTCTACTACAGTGAAAGCATACAGACTCTTTCATGCATTTGCTCTGATGACTGCGCCGCTCTGGTTCTCTACTGTGCCACCGCTCTGGCTACAAATTGCGATTACTGGGGCATGGATTGGCTTGCTTGGCTTACTAGCAGAATGGCTGCACCGCTACACTGATACAGGCTCAGAAGTTGTGCGGAAGGTGGTGCATATTGGCACTGGTAACGTCATTTTGCTGGCGTGGTGGCTCCATGTACCAGCCTGGTTGGGCATTGGTGCGTCAGTTGTATTTAGCGCGATCGCCTTTCTTTCCTATCGCTTGCCCATCCTACCTAGCATTAATGGCATTGGACGCAAGAGTTTGGGCACCTTTTTTTACGCGGTGAGTATTGGCATTTTAGTTGCCTGGTTTTGGTCAATTCAGCAGCCGCAGTATGCTGCTTTGGGCGTGCTGGTGATGACGTGGGGTGATGGATTGGCAGCCTTGGTTGGTCAGCGCTTTGGCAAACATCCCTATAAGCTTTGGGATATGCAGAAGACTTGGGAAGGATCACTAACGATGGCGATCGTGAGTGCTCTCGTTAGTTTCTTGATTCTGCTGGCTGTGCAAGGCGCAATCTGGCAAACCTGGTTGATCTCACTCGTTGTTGCGATCGTGGCGACTGGACTAGAAGCCTTCTCAAAATTTGGGCTTGATAATTTGACGGTGCCGTTGGGTAGTGCCACGCTCTGTTTTGTCCTGTGCCAACTGCTACTGTGATGACAACCCATTGCTTTAACAGATCTTCGAGACGTCAGGGCTTTGTATGCCATGACGCTCACAAATCCGCTTGTGTTAGCCTTGCCATGTGCCTACAAAAATACTTCTTACTGCGGCGGTAATGCGGTTCAAGTCTTCATCTAGCAAGGGGGGCCAGGCAACTCCCGATCGCAGACCGCGTTCAAACTCCTGACGACTCTCACTCGCTAAAAGATAGAGTGAGCTAACCAGTTCTCGCTCAAATGCGTCTGCCTCTCGCAGTGCTTCAAAAACGACTTTGAGCGCCAGTAAAAGCGATGTAACTTGACCAGGGATCGGCGGTTGCCCTTGCTTCAAGCGCATAATTAAGGCATCTGGATTCTGCTCCGTTGCCATCCCTTGATTAACCAACAAACTTCGAGCCGTTTGGTAATCCACAAAAAATAAACGAAGGGCTTGCTTGATAGTTGTAGCCCAGGCTAGACAGAAATGAGTTAGCCTGGGTGCCACGTCTGGTTACGAGGACAGTTAGTTGAAGCTAAACAGCAACTACAGCAGGTTCAGCCAGCCACCGTCCGGTCGCTTTGCCAATGACTGAAAGCTCATGCATCAGACGATCGAAGCGTTCGGGCGTAAGCGATTGCGGGCCGTCAGATAAAGCTTTTTTGGGGTTTGGATGCACTTCAATCATCAGAGCATCCGTACCCGCCGCGATCGCTGCCATAGCCATCGATGGAACGTACTCCGATCGCCCGGTGCCGTGGCTGGGATCAATCATGATAGGCAAGTGAGTCAGCGATCGCAGTACTGGGATCACGGATAGATCCAAAGTATTCCGCGCATATTGGTTATCAAAGGTGCGAATGCCACGCTCACAAAAAATCACGTTCGGGTTTCCAGCAGCGAGAATATATTCGGCTGCCATCAACCATTCTTCGATCGTTGCCGACATCCCACGCTTCAACAGCACCGGCTTATCTTGAGCCCCAACCTTCTTTAGCAACGAAAAGTTGTGCATATTGCGGGCACCAATCTGAATCATGTCAGCGACTTCGCCCACAAGCTCCAAATCAGCTGCATCCATCAATTCTGTAATAATGCCCAGACCTGTTACTTCCCGTGCTTTTGCCAGCAACCCAAGCGCACTTTCGCCATGTCCTTGAAAGGCATAGGGTGATGTACGAGGTTTGTAAGCACCACCACGTAGGAACTGTGCGCCTGCGGCTTTAACCCGTTGCGCTGTTTCAACGATCATCTCCTCATTCTCTACGGAGCAAGGACCTGCCACCACCACAAGGGGATGACCTTCACCAAAGACAACATTTCCATTGGGAGTTGGAACAATGACTTCGCTGGATTCACCATGACGATACTCTCGGCTGGTGCGCTTGTATGGCTTCTCAACCCGCAGCACCTGCTCAATCCACGGGCTTGACTCCTGAATCTGAAGCGGATCCATCTCAACCGTGTCGCCTACCAGTCCAATGACAACTTTATGCTTCCCAACGATCGTTTCTGGGTTCAAGCTCCAGCTAGAGAACTCGTCAGTAAGGCGGGTAATTTCGGCTTCTGGAGCGCCAATCTTCATAACCACAATCATTGGTTTACGTTCCTGCTGGTAAGGGATAGATGGGTTGCGTAACAAAAAACTGGGCGATCGCGGCAAGAGAGTCTGGGGCAGCGTATAAAACGTTACATCAACGCAGGCTCACGAGCTGCTTTGGGGAAATCGCTTTAATGCTAATCATGGCTCGAATATCTAATGCGATGCCGCCTAAAAATTGGCAGAAAATTGACACAGAAGACATGAGCAGATTAGCAAATTTTTATTTGTATATGACAAACGATACTTTTCTTAAAGTTAAGGCTACTTTTAGCAGCGATCCCCGCGTTGAGAACCTGGCTGGATCGATCGCTGCCTTAGATTCAATTGCCTTCTAGCAACCTTCGCCAATAACGGAAGGCAAACAGAGACTAA
>DATNQS010000578.1:0-1695 GCA_036703925.1 Candidatus Sericytochromatia bacterium | reverse complement strand
GTTTGATCATTTACTCGACACCGTTGCCACACCCTTAGCCATTGTTGCGGGTACTGTCGTCACGGCTGCAACCGCTCCAGATATGAGTCCGTTAGCGCAATGGACGCTAGCCGCGATCGCCGGTGGCGGTGCTGCCGGACTAACGAAAGGCTTGCTCAACCTCTTACGCATCGGCTCGACCGCTACATCTGGCGGTTTAACCAATCCCATTCTTTCGACGCTCGAACTGATTGCCGCCCTCAGCTTGTCAGCACTCGCGATCGCCCTTCCCGTAGTAGCTGGCGTGATTGTGCTTGGGGTACTACCATTTGTCACCTACCGGCTCTGGCGTTTTCTCTTCAAACGTCAGCCTCAACCCGTCACGATCGACGAAGCGATACCCTGAGGAGCTTCTAGATTGAGAGGCACAATACGTTCTGCTGAAGCCGCTTGCGCCACCGCTTGCATCGTGGCAAGGGGCACTTGATAGAAATACTGGCGACGGAACTGTTCTTCCTTCACCGCGATCGCAAATTGTTCCACCGCTGCCGCCAGTGCAGTATCGGTGCTTAAGTGCGATGGCTGCTCTTGCCAGGAAACGTGAAACGCATTGTCGCTAAAACGCAGCGTAAACCCCAGCAACTCCAGGGTTTGGAAGCCGAGTTTGAGGGCACGATCGCCAATGCCCAGCTTGTCTAATAGCTGTATGCGAGTGGCAGATTGTCCGGTGCGGCTGAGGTATTTGGCAATGCCAACCAGTTGCTGCCAGAGCATCTGTGGTTCAGTTTGCGATGGTGCAGCGTAGGCGATCGCCAGCGAGCGTTGTTCCTGTTTAGCGCGACGAAACCAGACCTGCAACTCAGCCCAGCTTGTAGGGCAGTGGGAGAGGATAAGCGGAGGGGAGAGAGGAGAGGAATGAGAGGGCAGACTATTCAATCCTCGCCAATCCAGTAGCCATGCTTCATTAGCAGCACTGGAAGCGGTTGGTGCGGCTGACTCACAGGGACGCACGGCGATGAGGCGGATTTCGTAACGCTTTTTGTGGGTATTGACATCAAGTTCGACGATCGCGTCACACCTGCCCCTGGGCACCTCATCCTGATAATGCTCCCACCAAAGACCCGGAAAGCCCTGCTGAGTCGAGTCATCCCAAAGCTCAAATTCAGTTTTGATGTAGCGAACTTTCCCACCTTTCCAGTCTTTAATATTTTGATTTCGCACCTGCTCAAACCAGCAGTTTTGAATCAATAGTTTAGGCGCTGGATTCCCCATCCCACAAGGTTCCAGTAGCTTTAACGCTTGAAAAAGCTCCTTGCCCAAGGTGGCGATCGTCACTGCCAAATCAGCCTGAAGTGATGGACGCGCCATCTCAGCCATTTGCCGCGCCTGTTGATTGAGCGCCTCTGTAAAGAGCGGGATGTTTTCCACAGGCAGGCTTAAACCCGCTGCATACGGATGCCCACCAAACCGATGCAGCAGATGCGCCTGGTCTTGCACCAATTGATAAAGGTCAATATTGTTAACCGAACGCGCAGAGCCACGGGCAAGGGGAAAGGATGAAGGATGAAGGATGAAGGATGAAGGATGAAGGGTTAAGTTTTGCTCTTGACTGCTAACTGCTGATGGCTCAACTGTCTCCTGCCTCCTGCCTCCTGCCTCCTGCCTCTCTTCCAATTCTGTATTCAACAAAATTGTGGGCCGTCCATACTCCTGAGC
>DATNQS010000577.1:0-2768 GCA_036703925.1 Candidatus Sericytochromatia bacterium | reverse complement strand
CTGCTGCAAGCGATCGGGATCACCCAGCACCATTAAGGGAACTGGCGGCATCGTTTCTGGTGATACATCTTGCAACCATGTAACGGCGATCGACTTTGCAACAGCAGCCGGACGCATCGTTTCGATCGCGGCTGTTACGACTGTTGTCAGATCAACGGGTTGTGGTTGCAGGCGCAGTTTGCCTTGCGTAATGGTCGAAACGTCCAGAATGTCATTGATGAGCTGGTTTTGTAGCTGGGCGTTGCGTTCGATCGTTTCTAAGGTGCGTGCGGTGGTAGCTGGGTCAAACTGGCGTGTCCGCAGCAACCGTGCCCAGCCTAAAATCGAGTTGAGCGGTGTCCGCAACTCATGCGAAAGCACCGCGAGGAACTCATCTTTCATCCGATTTGCCTGAGCAAGTTCTTCCGTTTGGGTACGGAGGGTTTGCTCTAACCGCTTGCGTTCAGTCAGGTCGAGAATGAAGGCGATCGTCCGCTGTTTTGCCTCACCCAAAAGCCCAAAGCCTAGGAGCACAGGCACCCGACTGCCATCTTTGCGGATGTACTCTTTTTCATAAGGAACGCAGCGTTCTCCTGCTTGTACCGTCAGAATACTTTGTTCGTCCAGGGGCAAATATTCGGCTGGAGTCATCTCAGTCCAGCGGAGTTTGCCTGTACGTAGGTCGTCACGCGAGTACCCAACGATGCGAAGAAATTCATCATTGGCTTCGTTGATCTCACCGCTGATTTGACCAAAAAGAATGCCGATGACATTTGCTCCGACCAGACTGTTCAGCCGCTCCTGGCTCAGTTTTAGCGCTACTTCTGCCTGCTTACGTGCGCTCAAGTCAGCCACGATCGACAGAACGCAATCCTCCTCAGCTGTCAACCCTCGCAGCACTGCCGTCCAGATGCCCACATAAATGAAAGCACCATCTTTACGCTGGCGGTACGTTTCCATGCCATCTAGCAATGTGCCATTGAGGGTAGCGGCAATGTTAGTGAAAAATTCTGCTTGTCTCTCCTCTGGCACCGTCGGCATCACATGATTGATCGTCTCATTTGCCCGCCAGCCAAAAATTTGCTCGGCGGCTGGGTTCCACCGTTTAACAATGCCCTGTCGATCGAGCACTGTGATGGCGACGGGCGATGCCTGAATCAACGCTTGAAGTTCCTGGTTGGTTTCTTGCAGCGATCGCTCTACCTGCTTGCGATCAGTAATATCAATACCAGTGCTGATGACATGACTAACGGCACCCCACTCGTCTAGCAAGACATTGCTCGACCAGGCAATTAAACGCCGCCTGCTGTCTCTAGCAAGCCAGTAGTTCTCATACTCACTGGGTGCAGCATCGACGCATAAATTTTGGAAGACCTGCTTCACGGGTTCGATTTCTTCTACCAGCAAAAACAGATCCCAAACGTATTTGCCTCGCACTTCGGCAAAGGTATAGCCTGTGAGTTGTTCACACGCCCGGTTGAACTGGATAATCCTGCCCCAGCGATCGAGCACAACGATAAAGCTACCCGCTGTGCTAACGATCGCCGTAATCAAATCTCGCTCATGCCGCAGCGCTCTCACCAATTGCCGTCGCGTTGAACTGAGTGAGACCAACAACAATGAGACCAGTACAAAGATGCCTAATCTCACCAGATCGCCTGGATCGTCAACCCTCAAGAGGTAGATTGGTGGTAGGAAAAAATAAGTTGCTGCGCTCGCTGCGCTCGCCGTAGCACAGAGTCCGGCACCTAACCCGCCATACCAAGCACTCACCATGACAGCAGCAAAAAACACCAAAAATGGTGAGCGCCTGATAGGCATCCAGCGATCTAACACCAGCATCAGCACTAGCGCCAGTAGCACACAAAAAATGGCGACACCATACCGTAGCCAACGGGGGCGTTCGGGCTTGAGCGGCGGTTGTGTTGCTAAGGGCGCAAGTGGTGGTGGAGAGGGTGCGTGAGACTGACGGGGCAGCAATGCTTACTCCTTTATGGGTACAGCAGTAGCCATCTTTGGGCATACTCAAGCAGGTCTGTCATATTTCCAGCGGTACAAGTTGATACCATAACCTAGAGTCAACTGCCAATGAATTAGCAACCGTTGCTTGTCCATGAGTGAAGCGATGAATCGGTGAAAGGGTGAAGAGTATAGCTTCTTTACTCGGACTGTAAGCGAATGTCAGCGCTGGGGCAAGCTCTCTCTATTTTGACTCCTGACCATACTTTCCGTTCTATCAAGCCAAAAGAATGCGTTTTTGAGGTTCCCCCTTCATGAGTGGCTTTAGCGATCGGTTCTCTGGGCTGGTCAATCTGTTGTTGCAGGCTCAATGCCCGCTTTGCCAACGTACAACCGCTGACACGTTCTGTCAGGACTGCCAGCGTCAAGTCCAACGGTGCCAATTCTCTAGTCCTGGGTGGATGCAGCAAGAGCAACTACCTGTCTTTGCGTGGGGACGCTATAACGGCGCATTGCGACGCACGATCGCTGCCTTCAAGTACGAAAAGAAGCCTCACCTGTCGCAACCGCTAGCACGGTGGTTGGCTCATGCCTGGTTAAATGCCACAGACCGCGCCACAACCTTTACTGTTGTGCCCATTCCTATGCACCCTAGTAAGCAACGGCAGCGTGGTTTCAACCAGGCAGAGTTATTGGCAACGCATTTCTGTGACCAAACTCGACTATCGCTTCAAGCACAGGGGTTAGCTCGATCGCGCGAAACCACGGCTCAGTTTGAGCTTTCAGCAACCGCTCGTGAACAAAACCTGGCAGATGCCTTCAGCCTCGGT
>DATNQS010000576.1:0-2546 GCA_036703925.1 Candidatus Sericytochromatia bacterium | reverse complement strand
TTCGCGCGCCAACCGTCGCCCGTAGGCGATCGCATCATCGTCAGAGACGGTGATCACCTCATCAATTAGGTTCACATTCAGCACAGGTGGCACAAAGCCAGCACCAATCCCTTGAATTTTGTGGGCACCGGGACGACCGCCAGAGAGAACAGGGCTATTGGCTGGTTCAACGGCGATCGCCTTAAACTCAGGCTTGCGCGACTTGATCACGTCAGCTACACCCGTAATGGTGCCACCAGTACCCACGCCCGAAATCATGGCATCAATCTGACCGTCTGTATCTTCCCAGAGTTCTTCTGCCGTTGTTTCTCGATGAATCTGAGGGTTTGCCGGATTGCGAAACTGTTGCAGCATATACGCATTGGGCAAGGTATCGACAATCTGCTGTGCCCGCTGAATGCAGCCGCTCATGCCTTCAATTCCTGGCGTTAGCTCTAGTTGAGCACCATAAGCACGGAGCATCGCCCGCCGCTCTGAACTCATTGTTTCTGGCATGGTTAGGACGAGGCGATAGCCTTTTGCCGCCGCCGCCATCGCTAGAGCAATGCCTGTATTGCCAGACGTTGGCTCTACCAACACGGTTTTGCCGGGAGTAATCAGACCTTCTTTTTCTGCTGCATTGATCATGCTGATGCCAATGCGGTCTTTCACTGAAGAAGAGGGGTTCATCCCTTCAAGCTTCACTAGAATTTGCGCCACGCAGCCATCTGCCTGAGGAACGCGGTTTAACTGCACGAGAGGCGTGCGACCAATCAGTTCGGTAATGTTCTGAGCTATACGCATGGGCTTAAATGTAGTACATGATGTCGAGTTGTCGTCTGGCGCTGCATTTTTCGCAGAGGTCTTGCAAGGTGCATTGCTGCAAGACAGTATTTGCAGCCTGGTGCGCCTCCTGCCAAACGTCCAAAATGACGGCGCTTTCTACGGTTTTGGGCACTACATGAGAGTCAGCCGATTGGGCATCGTTACCCTCCAGGCAGTGCATCACTTCGAGGAGATTAATTTTCCAGGGTTCGCGCGCCAGAATGTAGCCGCCCTTTGCGCCACGCTGCGATCGCACTAAACCACACCGTCTGAGTGTAGCTAATAATTGCTCCAGGTAGCGATCAGGAATTTGCTGCTGGGCAGAAATTTGACGGATTTGCAGTGGTTCACCACTGGCGTAATGTGCTGCCAGCTCAATGAGCGCCAGAATTGCATACTCATTCTTACTAGAAATTTCCACGGGCAAAATTAAATGAAGAGTAGATTGATCTGTTTAAGCTATTATCATCATACTACGGTTCTTTGCTGGGGTTTGTGTAAATTTAAAAAGTGCATGAAAAAGCCCTGCGATCGCAGGGCTTTTTCATCACTCACCTTATTCGTTATTAGTTCTTACTAGAAGCGTGACTAAACGGCTGTCCCAGTAAAAGACCGTTGATGATCAGGTACAGAGATGAGACGAATAGTTTATTGCTGCTAGCTAGAACGTAAAGGTTGTGCGTAAAACCCCAATGAAGACATCTGAGTTGGAGTTATCTCCGGGAATGCCTGCGTTTTGGTTGACACTAGGGAGATAAATCACGCCGGGAGTGATCGAAATGTTGTCCGTAAGCTGGTACTTATAGAAAACTTCGAGGTGGTACGCAAAATCCTGACTTCTGCTGGCGAAGGCTGGACTCAGGTTGATAGGGTCAAAATCAGTGCCCCTCAATGTTGGTTCTGCCCCAGCCACAATACCCAGGAAGTTGCCTTTCTTACCCAGGTTAGGGAAGCCAACTGCAACCGCAAAGTTCCAAATGTCTGCGTCACCTAGACCGATGATATTCGCGTCACTATAGCCCACCCAACCGTTGACAACGATGCTAGAAGTTGGTCGAAAAGATGCTTCCACACCAAACGAGTTGCTTTCAACTGGGAACGATCGTCCCCTTAAAAGGGAATTATTGTTCAGGTTGGCAAAGGTTGTACCCGTACCACCCAGGTTAAAGTTGTTGCCAGCCGTTAAGGCGGGATTATTGCGCTCGTAGCCCCGCACATACGTTAAGCCAAGCTTGAAGCCGCCCGTGTTAAAGACCAACTGCGCCAACGCTGAGTAGTTGCCAGCAAAGACTCCACCATCAGTTCCAGGGTCCCTAGCAGTGTTGGAAAGATAGCCAAGGTCGAGCTTGAGGTTATTGCTAAACTTGATGTTAAGCCCAAGCCCTGCGCCGAAGGGACCAATGCGATAGATTGGGTTCCGCTCGGCAAAGCGAGAGAGCGCATTTTGACCGCCGCCATTGCCTTCAAAGAAGGGGTTGACCGTATCGGCATAGTAGTGATGCAACCCACCATTCGCAAAAACGTTCGCAAAGATATTGCTGCCAATGGGGAAGCGGTAATCGAGTACTTCCAAAGCGACTGCGTTGCCGCTATTGTTTGGGTCGGTGACCGTGCCATCAGCAGCAGGGTTGCCACCGTCGTAGGGTAAGTTCCCTTCGTTAGTGCGCTGGTAGTTGTTTTGCGCGTTGGGAATGCTGGGATTGCTGAGCAGTCGTATCGCGTTACCAGCTTGAAGGCGTACT
>DATNQS010000575.1:0-2843 GCA_036703925.1 Candidatus Sericytochromatia bacterium | reverse complement strand
CTTTGATGCGCGAGTCTTCTTTATTGACCAACTCCCAAGCATACGGCCAGTTGCGGAGGAAAACAGCATCGCCAGCTTGAAAGATGCGTCGCGTATCCTCTTCAACATAGGTTGTCACGCCAGGAGGAGAAACGCCTTGCGTGATCGTCTGTCTCAAAAAGGCAGCCGCGCGTACTGCTTCAGGGCGATCGAGACCAACATCCAACGATTGGGGATCAATCCAAAAACCACCAAAGCCCTTCAGCACTTCTACAAACATGGTGATCAAGCCCTCATATTGGCGACCCTGCCAGAGGTAGCCCCAACGCGCTGCCTTTTTGTCTTGCAGCGTCTTCGAGATGCTCATGAGATCGTCTAGCGTTTTGGGAGGCTGTAACCCAGCATTTTCGATCAAGTCTTTGCGGTAGTAGAGTACGCCTGCATCCGATCGCACCGGCATTCGATACAGCCGACCTTTGTAGCGACCACTTTCCACAGCCTGCGGTGAGAAACCAGCGAGATCCTGTTGCGAAACCTCATCAGTGAGATCTAATAACCAGCCTGCTGCCGCAAATTTCGGCGTCCAGACCACATCCATATTGATGAGGTCATAGGGAGAATTGCCCAACAGAAACGAGGTGGTGTAAAGGTCTTCGTTGGTGTTTGCAGAATTGGGACCTTCATCCAGTTGAATGCGAATGCCCGGATTCTCTGCTTCAAACGCTTTAACCAACACTTTGTAAGGCGGAATGTCGGGAGCCAACATCAGCAGTCGCAACGTGACAGGCTGTTGTGACAACACAACGGGAACAGCCACCAACAAAGCACTCAATACCGTTAGCGCAATCCAGCTACCGATCCGACCACCAATCCAAGACTGCCGCGATCGATGCCAACGTTGAGTAAAGACCTGTTTCAGCGATCGCACAAAGTTCATTGGAAAAAGCCCAACCTGAGACGGTAATGCAGCGAAATTTTTCTATTGTTGCAATTGTCGAATAGCTTCAAGAATCTGGGTTCCTTCACAAAAAGTTTGTAAAGAGTCACCAGCAGGTTCCCATCATTGAGCGTTTGGGAATAATAGTTAACGTTTGTCCAGGCTCAATCTTGTTAAACGGTTAAGCTTAAAAACTTATCTGTCGCAAAGCGTAGAGAGCTATGCCTTTAAGAATACAAACGATCGACCATTGCAGGGTCTATCCCAAGAATTATTTAAGTGAGAACGTTATTAACTTGGTTGAAGATACTTGTAAATACGTTAAAAAACGACCCCTTGGTGTGTGTTTGAGCGTGCCCAAAAACAAATTCATTATTCGGAAGAACTAGAAGACGATGCGGAAAAAACTCCTGATGCTTGGCTTTGCTACGGCGCTTTTATGGCTGGGTTATACCTTGTTTATGCATATAACTAAACAGGTACTCGGCAATATTGTGGATGATGTTTTAACTCGTTCCTATCTAGAGCAAAGCCATACTCCCACTGTGGCTGAAATTGAAGCATTGACACGGATGAAGTTGCCAAACGGCTACCGTGATTTGAAAGCGCTGTCTCATGTTGAACCGAGAGAGCCAAAAGACGATTTCATGATGGTAAAACTTTCGGCAGAGCGGTCTGAAATCAAAAAAGCCTTGTCTGCGGCAGGCTTGTATGGTGAGCGTAAGGTTAAACTGAAGCCTTGGAGCTCTAAGGGTTGGGGTCTCGTCGATGGTTTGTACGGCGATATGGAACTCAATCCAAAAGATCGGAGCATCCTTAACGGTGAAATAAAGATTCCCTGGTGGAACCCTGATGCAGAGAAGAACGTTTTAAGCGGTCACTATTACATCAGATCCTCCACAGATCAGCAGGCAGGAAAAGCTTGGGACATAAGTATATTGATTGCTCAACACGAAAAAGGGCTTGATACGCTTTATCTTCAAGTGCGTAGGTTATTTTGACAAATTCATCTCTTTGTCAATGAGGTGAACGCGATCGCTCCTCACATAAGCTTCAGTAGCGTCGTCTCTACAACTGCAACTTAGAAATAGAACACCGTTCGCAACACGCCGATAAAAGCATCATCGTTGCGATCGTCGTGGTTGGGTGCCGTTAGCCAGATGACACCGGGCGTAATCGCAATATTATCGCTGATCCGAAAGCGGTAGAAGCCTTCCACATGCAGCGACGTATCGCGATCGGCTTGTCCACCATTCACGCCATTCGTCAGACTGGTTAACTTTGGCTCCATCCCCACTAAAACGGCTGATAGCGCCGAATCGTTTCCGTTGCGCTTTTAAATCCCTCCAGTTCCATGCCTTCTACATCAATCTTGAACAGGCGGCAATGCCCTTACGCTAGCGGAAAGAACACCCGAAAATAGGTGGACAAAATGGCATCACCCAGGAACACCACGATCGCTGCACCCAAGGCTAGATAGGGGCCAAAGGGTACGGCTTGACGACGATCGATCCAACCCAGCGCGATCGCGCCGCCGCCAGCAAAGGCACCGATCGCACAGGCGAGAAAGCCTGCCAGCAGGAGATATTTCCAACCTAACCATGCGCCCATCATGGCAGCGAGTTTGGCATCGCCCGCGCCCATTGCGGCTTGTCCCAAAGCTATGGAGCCAGCGATCGTAATTAGCTCCAGCAACCACAGACCAACAACAGCACCCAGAACGCCATGCATCAATTGTGTGAGGGCATCAGAAAAACTGGCACTAATTGAAAAACCGAGGAGTGCTTGAAAGACTAACCCGATCGCCAAGCCCGATTGTGTCAGCGGATTCGGCAGCGTCATTGTATCCAGGTCAATGAGCGACAGTGATAACAGCCAGCTCAAAAATGCCCAGTAGCCGATCGTTTGCCATGACCAGCCAAACGTC
>DATNQS010000574.1:0-3096 GCA_036703925.1 Candidatus Sericytochromatia bacterium | reverse complement strand
AGTGCCTCCTAGCTTCGTGAAGTTTTAACTTCGTGAGAAGTGGGTTACGCCCACTTTTTTTATTGGTACTTATGGCTCATCCGCTCATTCCACAGGTCATTGATCTAGCACAGCCCCTGGCAGATGCCCTCGGTTTGCAAGTCGTTGGGGCAGTGTTTCACACTAACCAACAACCGCCAGTGTTGCGAGTTGACATTCGTAACCTTGAGCGCGATACAAACTTGGAAGATTGTGAACAGATGAGCCGCGCTCTGGAATCAACGCTTGATACAACAGAGATTCTGCCAGACGCTTATGTGCTGGAAGTTTCTAGCCCTGGCATCTCACGTCTGTTGACAACCGATCGCGAGTTTATCTCCTTCAAAGGTTTTGCCATCATTGTGACGACTGTTGAGCCGCACGCTGGGCAAATAACATGGACGGGTCAACTTATTCGTCGTGATGAAAATGCCGTCCACCTCAATCAAAAAGGACGGGCGATCGCCATTCCGCGCCCACTGGTAAAAACAGTGCAATTAGACGAACGGCGATAACTCAAGCAAAGACCGCAGTTTTTAAGGGGCAGCAACGCCAGTTCTCTCATTCCCCCCTTCATTCCTCACATTTACGGAGACTTTCCTAATGTCAATGGTCACTCTAACTGGACTCAGAGACATGATTGATGGTATCAGCCGGGAGCGAAACCTGCCCAAGCTGGCAGTGCAGGCTGCATTGCGAGAGGCGTTGCTCAAGGGCTACGAACGCTATCGCCGCACTCAACGGCTCGATAATCCCAATTTCGATGAAGAGTACTTCGCCAACTTCGAGATCGAATTGGATGTCGAAGAAGAAGGCTTTCGGGTGCTGGCTGCAAAGACGATCGTCGAAGAAGTAGATAACCCTGATCATCAGATCGCGCTTGAAGAAGTACAGGAAGTGGCGGCTGAGGCACAACCTGGCGATACCGTGGTGCTAGATGTAACTCCTGACAAAGATGACTTTGGGCGCATGGCAGCGATTCAAACCAAGCAAGTACTTGCCCAAAAACTGCGCGATCAGCAACGCAAGCTGGTACAAGAAGAATTTCAAGATCTTGAAGGCACGGTCTTGCAGGCACGGGTGCTACGGTTTGAGCGGCAATCTGTCATCATGGCGGTCAACAGCAGCTTTGGACAACCCGAAGTCGAAGCAGAACTGCTGAAGCGGGATCAGCTCCCTAACGACAATTACCGGGCAAATGCAACTTTCAAGGTCTACCTGAAAAAAGTATCAGAAGGTGCTCACCGGGGACCGCAACTGTTGGTATCAAGGGCAGACGCAGGTTTGGTCGTTTATCTCTTCGCTAACGAAGTCCCTGAAATCGAAGACGAAATTGTTCGTATTGTTGCCGTTGCACGAGAAGCAAATCCTCCGTCTCGTTTTGTGGGTCCGCGTACTAAGATTGCGGTGGATACGTTAGAGCGGGATGTGGATCCGGTTGGTGCGTGCATTGGCGCAAGAGGATCGCGGATTCAGGTTGTCGTGAACGAGCTACGTGGCGAAAAAATTGACGTTATTCGCTGGTCGCCTGATCCCGCTACGTATATTTCTAATGCGCTGAGTCCAGCACGAGTAGATGAAGTGCGGCTAGTTGATCCCGAAGGGCGGCAAACGCATGTGCTGGTGCCGGATGATCAATTGAGTCTGGCGATCGGCAAAGAAGGTCAAAACGTGCGTTTGGCAGCCCGCCTTACAGGTTGGAAAATCGACATCAAGGACTCTGCAAAGTACGACTACGAAGCCGAGAACGAGAAGATTGCCGCCGCATTGGAAACCCGTCGTCAGCTTTATCCGCTGGATGAGGATTATGAGGACTACGAAGACGAAGAGCAGGACGCGATCGACACGGAGTATGTAGCACCTGAAGTTGCAGTCAATCGCTCCGACGACGATCAAGAAGCAGGTGCGGCAGCGGACGGCTCTGGTGTCGAGTCTGACGATGCGCTTAAGCGTCCCTAAGCCATTGTGATGGAGCCAAATTACCGCCGCTGTATTAGTTGTCGTAAAATTGCCACGAAGCAAGCCTTTTGGCGCATTGTCCGGGTATCTCCCTCTCAAGTCGATTCGCCCCCATTAGTGCAGCTAGACAGTGGGATGGGGCGATCGGCGTATCTCTGTTCACAAACGACCTGCCTTCAACTGGCGCAGAAAAAAAATCGTCTGGGTCGAGCGCTTAAAGCCGCCGTAGCGGATGAATTGTTTCAAGCTCTCTGGCAACGACTCGCTAACAGTAGTGAGGTAACTCAACATGAGGCAAGCCAGACAAATTTGCCAGATTAGCAAAACCAGATTAGTGAAGGAGCAGCGATAACAACCTGTAAGGCAATGAGGTAGCTTGATCCCCATCGACCCATAGTTAACACTCTACAAAAAAGAGGCGATTTTGCTTAACCATTGCACGCAAAAGGGCAGGTATTGGCTAGACTAATAGCGTCAGTTTTAGCTACTAAGACGGTAACTTACACTTTGATTAGGTGCAGTCTACATAACACCCCGGCAGGCAGCGCAAGATCTTTTAGCAGAAATCCCAGATCGGGGTAGCACGTCATTTATTGGCTACCGCTAGCTGTAATGCCCTACTTGAGAGTCACAAGTTAAAGCGACCGTTTCCTCATGAGGGAGTTTTAATGGTTCTAGAAAGCACAGTCATCCAGATAATGCCTGACTATGGTTTTCTACTTATGTAAGGTTTCAGGTAGTGCCTCTGCTCAACTCTTATATCAACTTATTTTGCATAGATAAAAGTCTATGCTTTAGCTAAAAAGCTTATGCTAGAGCTATGCTTTGCGGCGAATTTATCAAAGGTGGGTTAGTGTGAGACAGGTGGGTATTTGAACTGGCGGTCAATTTTGATAGAAATCGGAACGTGAAAGCGGGACAGTACCACCATATTCATGCAAGATTAGAAGAGGGAACTCTGTGTAAATCGTGGGCACCGCCCATGTAGCTCTGGGACTGTTGTAATGAGAAGCTAGAGCAACCCCGATCGGAATCAGTAGGTCTTTTGTTCCCAGTGTGGAAACGAGTTCAATTTGAATCCAATGTCGTTTTAGTCAAAGCAGCAGGCAATTATGTGAA
>DATNQS010000573.1:0-3201 GCA_036703925.1 Candidatus Sericytochromatia bacterium | reverse complement strand
TAGCCGTATTGCTGGCTGCTTGTGCAGGGTTTTGGGTACTGCTAACGCTGTCAGATGGTGACGATAGCGGTGAATCGCAAGCTGTGGGGCATCAGGCAGAAAAAACACGATCGCCTCAGCGCTGGCAGAATTGGCTCAATCCCAGTCGTTCTCCCCTAGCAACACCGATTCACTTTCTGGTGGTGCTGTATTGGGGTGTTTCAGCTGCCGCAACCGCGTTGTCTCCGGTTAAACGAGCGGCGTTCACTGGGTTAAGCAAACTCACCCTATACCTGATTTTATTTGCACTGATGGCACGCGTATTGCGATCGCCCCGCGTCCGTTCCTGGGTGATAGGGATTTATCTTCATGCAGCGCTGCTTGTCAGTTGTTACGGCATTCAGCAGAAAACATTTGGCGTAAAGGCTCTAGCGACGTGGGTTGATCCAACCTCTCCTTCTGCTAAAGAGCCTCGCGTTTATAGCTATCTAGGTAATCCTAATTTACTGGCGGCTTATCTGTTGCCAGCGATCGCGCTGAGTCTTGTCGCCTTCTTTGTGTGGCGGCACTGGGGACCAAAACTGCTGGCAATCATGATGGTGATCGCAAACTCCGCTTGCCTTTACTACACGGGGAGTCGGGGCGGTTGGATCGGCTTTGCCGCGATAATTTTTATCCTGTTGGTCTTACTGCTCCACTGGTGGAGTGTCTATCTACCGCGCTTTTGGCGCACATTCGCCTTACCTACTGTTGTGGGGGTAAGTATTGCAGTCGTTGTTTTAGCGGTTTTGCTAGTAGCACCCCTCCGCGATCGCGCCAGCACTGTTTTGGTTGGGCGTAAGGACAGCAGCAATAACTTCCGCATCAACGTCTGGATGTCGGTGCTAGAAATGATCAAAGATCGACCCATTTTGGGCATTGGTCCTGGTAACGTTGCCTTTAACAGTATTTATCCCTACTATCAGCGCCCTCGCTTCAGTGCTCTTAGCGCTTACTCCATTCCACTCGAAATCGCGGTTGAAACGGGAATTATTGGACTCACCTGTTTTGTTTGGCTTCTGTTAGTCACGTTTAATATTGGTTGGCAGCAGCTTCAGCGGCTACGCACCACTAGAGATTTAGATGGCTTTTGGCTCATGGGCGCGATCGCAACGCTGGTCGGTTTGCTGAGTCACGGCTTAGTTGATACTGTTTGGTATCGTCCTCAAATCAACACGCTTTGGTGGTTGATGATTGCCCTCATTGCCAGCTACTACACTCTGCCTACTGCAACGAAAGAAGACGTGCGAAAAACCGAAGTACGCGTTTAGAAATTCTTCAAAGCGCGTTGCATTGTGCGTTGATCTTCGCGTTTCTTGATGTCTTCGCGCTTGTCATGCAGCTTCTTACCTTTCACTAGCGCCAGATCAATCTTGACCCAACCACGCTTCATGTACATCTTAAGCGGCACCAGCGTTAGCCCCTGCTGTTCTACCTTACCGATCAGCTTGCGAATTTCTTCGCGATGTAGCAACAGCTTGCGGGTGCGAGTGGGTTCGTGGTTAAACGCTTGACTGGTCGTTTGGTGCGGCGAGATTTGCACATTCATTAGCAGTATCTCGCCCTTGCGAATCAGCGCAAAGCCATCTCTCAGGTTAACTTTACCTGCCCGAATGGATTTAACCTCCGTGCCCATCAGCTCGATGCCTGCCTCGTAGGTCTCCAGAATTTCGTAGAGATAGCGAGCCTGACGGTTATCGCTGACAATCTTATAGCTAGTACTGTTATCGCCCATACCTTTCACTCTAGCGCTTCAGGCTACGGTCGGCTAGCCGTTTGAGGAATAAATTAAGGAACAAAACAAGGCTTTAACGGTCATGAAGTACACGATCGCTACCATTTGGGGAACGTTTAGGTAAGCGCTCAGAATAAACGCTAGCTGTGCTTTTTCCTGGCGTTTTGCCGCTCTCATCGTTGAACAATTTTGAGTTGACACGACGATCGCTACATCCTTAAAGCTATCTCTGCCTCACTTGCTGGCTAACGTGTTAGCTAGAGCAGATACCAGACATCGGGTGCGCGATCGATCACCTTTAATCCTCTTCACCGCCATCCTCTAGCCATGCTGAAGCTCTCTGAACTTTTCTTGCGCCGCTCTTCTCGCTGGGTTTACCCCTTACTCTCGGTTCTTGTTGCGCTTAGTGTATGGGTCGGGCAACCGCAGCTGGTTAGAGCCTTTTCGCTAGGCGATCTCATTCGCATCATTCCAAGTGGCATACAGGTGATCCAGCTTGCCAAACTTTCTGATCAACAAGAAGTGGCAATTGGTAAGCAGATGAATGAGCAAACGATTACACGTCGCTTTCGGCTGTATCGCGGTGCTGAACTCAATCAATACGTGAACCAAATTGGTCAGCGGCTAGCTGCTCAAAGCGAACGGACGCAAATTCCGTATACGTATCAAATCGTGCAAGATAAAAGCGTCAACGCCTTTGCAACCATGGGTGGCTTTGTCTATATCACTACTGGGCTCATGCAGGTAGCCGATAACGAAGCCCAACTTGCCAGTGTTATTGGGCATGAGACAGGCCATATTGTGCGGCGGCATCTAGTGAACCAATTGAAAGAGGAAGCAACGTTACGGGGGGTCGCAACACTGGCAAACGTCAATAGAAACACGATTATCAATCTAGGAACGACATTGGCGCTGAGCCGTCCCCATAGCCGTAATGCTGAGTTTGAAGCCGATCAGGCAGGTCTCAGTATGTTAGGACGGGCAGGCTATGCCCAGTCGGCAGCACCCGCCTTTATGAGTAAGCTGTTGAGACAGTCTTCTACACCAACGTTCTTAAGTACTCACCCAGCAACGTCTGACCGCGTAGCCCGCTTAAAGCAATCAATCAATCCGGCAATGGAGAACGGGGCAGGACTAGATACTGTTGCTTATAAGGCACGGCTACGATCGCTCTCTTAGCTGACCTCTAAAAAACAAAATACCCATAGGGGCAGGTTTTACCATTGTTTAACGAGTCAGAGCGTTTCATCCCGGCTAAACCTACCCCTACTAAAGGGTCAATTCTTTCTTAGAAAGCTCCTTAGCTAGCCTAAGCAAAGATCGGGTTGCTGTACAAAAATGTGCGTTAAACATCCAGGGTTACATCTAGAAAACCGCTTTCTCTCGACCCATACAGAAGCGTTGCGGCGCTAGAGAAAGAGTGCCTGCCGATGGGCTATAACCTGCGC
>DATNQS010000572.1:0-3084 GCA_036703925.1 Candidatus Sericytochromatia bacterium | reverse complement strand
AGCGTATGAACCCTTAATTGCTACTTTGGTGTCTAGGTTTGAGATTGGCTCTCGCCCTACATCTTCAGGATCAGGGCAATTGACCTTAAACCAATTTTTAGTGAAGAGTCCAGGACCAAAAACCTGGCAAAATTCTTTGTATTCAATCGGCAAGAGAAATTCTGCTTGATTTTCAAACTCAAGAAGTTGCTCAAAGCTTCTAACAGATAAATGGTCTTGAAATTCGTAAATAACCCTTGTTTGAGCTAGTAACGTTTTCCACTTTTCCAAATCGTCAATCATATGAAACTGGTATAGGGGACAATAGCAGTTTTGAGCGTAGGCTCCAAACCTTCATGAATGTTGGCGATCATTCTCCTAATCTTCGACAAGCTGTCTTTTGACAATGAGTGGGTTGCGCTTAAGAATGGGTAAGTAGTGAAGCGTTGATTATATGGTTCGTGTGAGTAATTTTCGTCAGGCGATCGGTTGGTTTGCCGTTCCTGTGCTTTTGGCAACGCCTGTCCTGGCGCATACTGTGAAAGTGTCGGGTGATGTAGCGGCAACCTTTCATATTGAACCGAACCATAACCCCAGAGCGGGCACACCATCGCAGGCATGGTTTGGGCTGACGCGCAAAGGTGGCAGTACGATTCCGTTGTCGCAATGCAACTGTCAGTTAGCAGTTTATGCGGTGCCCTATAACAGTAAGGCAGCGCCACTGCTACAGCCCCCCCTTAAGCCGATCAATGCAGCGCAGTACAAAGGTGTTCCAGGTGCCAATATTGTGTTTCCCAAAGCGGGGCGGTATGAGCTACGACTCAGCGGCACACCCAAAGCACCAGCAAGTTTTAGACCGTTTCAGCTTAGTTACAGCGTGACGGTTGGCGGGCGTTAGTGTCGATCGTCATCACGGTAAAGCAGTAAGTGGGTATAACGACACGCTCGATCAAGCATAAGCCCAAATTCTTAGAGCCTAATAGAGTCACAGATACTGTCAGATTCAAAATCTATCTTTAAGCATAATCTTTGCGTCACCTTTTCCCGTACAACAGAGTGAGGTGAAGGAGATGCAGGTGTGAATGTTTTCAGATAAACCGGATCGAGAGCTGGTTGAAGAGGATGTCTTTATCTTTCCGGCCTCGTTTGCTCAACAGCGCTTGTGGTTTATCGAACAACTGCTTCCTGGAGACGCTCTTTACGTTATTCCGCTTGTTTTCCGGCTAACAGGTTCGCTCCAGCGATCGCTCCTCCATGAGAGTTTGCAAGCGATCGTGCAGCGTCATGAAAGCCTCCGCACCACCTTTGATGTCGTGGATGGGCAATTGGTGCAGGCGATCGCGCCGGGATTGCCTGCACCGCTCAACTTCAGAGATTTACGAACCTTACCCGCTAGCACCCGCGAAGAGAGTGCGCTGGCTCAAATCTGGCAGGCCATTCAGCAGCCGTTTCATTTAAACCAGGGACCCCTGTTTCGCGTCCAGTTGTGGCAATTGCAGGAGACGGAACATCTGTTGCTGCTGGCACTGCATCACATTGTTTTTGATGAGTGGTCAAGCGGTGTATTGATCCGCGAGTTGGGTGCGCTTTATGCAGCATTGGTGGAAAACAAACCGATCGCGTTGCCAGACTTACCCATTCAATATGCTGATTTTGCCCATTGGCAGCGGGAGTGGTTGCAGGGAGAGGTGCTAAACGCCCAGCTACGCTACTGGAAGCAGCAGTTAACCGATGTCCCGGTGCTCAATTTACCGGGTGCGGCAGCTCGTCCGCAACTGCAATCGGTGGTGCAGGGGCATCAGGGTGCTAGCCAACTGTTGGAATTACCGCAGCCGTTATTGGATGACCTAGAGGCATTAAGCCAGCAGGCAGGCGTGACACTGTTTATGACGCTGCTGGCAGCCTTTCAGACGTTGCTACATCGCTATACGGGGCAGACCGATTTGGCGATCGGGTCTCCCATTGCGAACCGTCATCGCAGCGAACTAGAAGGGTTGATTGGGTTCCTGGTCAATAGCCTGGTATTGCGAACCAATCTGGCAGGCGATCCCACCTTTCGTGAGTTGCTAGACCGGGTGCGGGATGTCACTCTGGCAGCGTATGCTCATCAGGATTTACCGTTTGAAAAGCTGGTAGAGGAACTGCAACCTGTTCGTAGCCTCGGTCAAAATCCGCTCTTTCAGGTAGTCTTTGCGCTGCAAAATACACCTATGGAGCAACTGACGTTACCAGGCTTAGTCCTCAGCCCTGTGGAGTTGGAGACAAAGAATTCACGCTTTGACCTGGAACTCTACGTTTGGAAAAGTGCGGACAACTTCAGGAATCTGTGGGGTAAGGGGTGGCAGCAAGCGGATGGATTGCGCGGTGTCATCGTTTACAACACGGCTTTGTTTGATTCAACGACGATCGCAGCGCTGCGGCAGCACTTTCAGACGTTATTGGAGGGGATCGTCGCCCAGCCAGAGACTCCTCTCTCAGCATTGCCATTGCTTACTGTTGAAGAACAACGATCGTTGTTACAGCATTGGCAGGGCAATCCATCCAGTTATCCCGCTCATTGTATCCATCAACTGTTTGAAGCGCAGGTCAAACAACGACCAACGGCGATCGCCATTCAATTCAACGATCAATCGTTCACCTATCAGGCATTAAATCAGGGCAGTAATCAACTGGCGCGGTATTTGCAACGGTTAGGGGTTGGCGCTGAAATGCCTGTCGGCATCTGTCTGGAACAAGGGGTGGAAGCGATCGCGGCAATGTTGGCAATTCTCAAAGTCGGTGGTGCTTACGTGCCGCTTGATCCCACCTATCCCCCAGAGCGGCTGCACTTCATGCTGGAGGATGCAGGCATTACAGTGGTGCTGACTCAGGTAGACTGGGCAGAGGCACTGCGAACTGACCGCACCACGATCGTTTGTTTGGAACAAGCGTGGAGCACGATCGCCCAGGAACCGGATGAAAACCTGTCCGCTCCCTGCACTGCCGATCAACTTGCTTACGTCATCTATACCTCTGGCTCCACTGGAGCGCCGAAAGGTGTGATGGTGCCGCATCGGGCCGTGAATCGGCTGGTGTGTGACACCAACTACGTGCAGATCGAACCGG
>DATNQS010000571.1:0-6356 GCA_036703925.1 Candidatus Sericytochromatia bacterium | reverse complement strand
GTGTCAGTTCACAGGGAACTGATAACAGCCTTAAAGCTTTTCAAACACGCCCAGAATTCTGCGGATGCCGCCTTCAAGTTCACTCAGTTTTACGGCAGTATCTACTAGTCGATCGACTTTTACTTCCACTTCTTGAGTGGGGTATTTTTCGATCGCTTCGATGAGTGAGAGTTTGCCATCATCACTGGCAGAAAGCACCAGCGACGCTCGCAACGCCTGACGGTTAGCAGTGTTGGCAGGGGTATGGATAGTTTTGCCCACTTCGTCGAGTAGCCGTTCCCCAACAAAGTTATTTAAAGCGCGATCAAGCACGATCACGCTGATTTTAGCTTCTTTAGTCAACGCATTCCGGATTTCTTCTGGCTCTTTGTTTGCCAGTTTCATATAGGCTGCTAGCGTCGGCGAGGGATCACCAGTTTTGGCAAAACTTGATAGTTCGGCAACAGAAATAGACTCTTGAAAGATGCCATACCTTAAGATAACTTTCTCTGCTGCCAGTCCAGCAGTACTGTAGAGCGTAGCACCCACACCAGCAGTGAGCAGTAGGCAGCAGTGGAGCAATAAACGTGGGAAGCGCATAGGATCGATCGCAGGAAACAGTGATTACCTTGACGGTCTTTGAACGGTATTCGTTTCCCTGGACGTACAACATCTGGCACAAGACATAGGCAAGGTTTGCAAGACACGCCCAATCTTATAGTCGATCTGGATCAGTGCTGGAACTTCCATCACTTAACTGCTGTCACAATCTTAGAATGCTGGCAATGCGTCACCCTTTTAGAACGCTGCATTGCACGTGAGCAGGTACACTGTGGCATTCAAATAATTGACAGAGAAAGACATTACAGTTTGAGTACGATCGCAATGAGCACGATCGCTACTAGGGCATACTAAATCGCGTTCATTTCCTACCTTGCGTTTCTTCTACAAAGCGTTTCTTCTACAAACCAGTCATCAGCGCACACGTTATGTCGTACCAAGGCTTTCAGATCGATCGCTTGCTACAAAGATGCCGTTTTTCAGCCAGTGGCTTTAAACCTCGTTTAGGGCTAGTCATGCTGCTTCTGCTGGGCGGACAAGGGCTAGGGTTGGTCATGCCAGTCGCCGCTCAGGTAAAAGCGCCAGTACTGCTGGCTCAAACGCCACTTTCGGCAACACTCCTTTATGTTAATCCGGCTTCGGGCACAGATGCGCCTGGTGCAGGCAATGAGGCCACACCCTACCGCACGATCGCCTACGCTCTTCGGCAAGCAACACCAGGAACTTACGTTCAGTTAGCGCGAGGCAGCTATACGGAAGCCTCTGGTGAAATCTTTCCGCTTAATGTGCCACCAGGAGTCACGCTACGGGGCGAAGAATCTGAGAAGGGGCAAACCGTTGCAATTATCGGCGGTGGCAACCTGGTTAGTCCAACGTTTGCACGGCAGAATGTGACGCTTCAGGCAGGCAAAGATACCGAAATCCGGGGCATCTCGGTTACAAACCCCAACACGCGTGGCACAGGTATCTGGATCGAATCGGTCAATTCCAAAATCCAAAACTGCACGTTTAACCGCAACAATCGGGAAGGCGTTTTTGTCACTGGCACAGCCAATCCGGTGATTGCAGACAGCGTGTTTACTCAAAATGGCGGCAATGGCATTTCAGTTGCTAACCGTGCCACAGGCGAAATTCGCAGCAATGTGTTTCAAAATACAGGCTTTGGGCTGGCGATCGGCGGTAACGCTGCACCAAAGATAAGCAGCAACCGCATTATTGAGAACACAGACGGACTTTATATTAACGACGCTGCCCGTCCTATTTTGCGGAACAACACGATCGAAAACAACAAACGGGATGGCATCGTCGCCACTAGTAACGCTCAACCCGATATCGGCACGACTGGCAGTGATGGCAACAACATCGTTCGCAATAACCGTCAGTATGACCTCAATAACACGACCAATAAGACGCTCTACGCTGTAGGCAATACGATCGACACGGGGAAGATTGCTGGTTCTGTGGAATTTGGTCCACCCCCGATCGCCTCTGGTAGTGCTGATCAATTTGCTGATGTGCAAGGGCATTGGGCGCAGGCATATATCGCCGCTTTGGCACAGCGATCAATTATTAGCGGCTTTCCTGGTGGTACGTTTCGTCCAGACGATCCCGTGACTCGTGTGCAATTTGCTGCCATTATCAACAAAGCCTTTGCACCACCCGCCAAGCAAAACGTGGCTCAGTTCAAAGATATCAGCAGTAACTTTTGGGGCTACTCGGCCGTTCAATCCGCTGCCAGAGGTGGCTTTATGCGCGGCTACCCTAACGGCACCTTTAGACCCAATCAGCTGATTCCCAGGGTGGAAGTGTTAGTAGCGCTCTCCAATGGGTTGAATTTCACTGCTAGCAACACCAACGTTCTGTCAAGGTATCAAGACGACGTCCAAATTCCATCCTGGGCAACTACTGCCGTTGCTGCTGCCACCCAGCGCAAAATCGTTGTGAATTATCCGTCGCTGGTGCAACTCAACCCGACTCGCCAAGCAACACGGGCTGAGGTTGCCGCCTTTGTTTACCAGGCAATGGTTAATGCCGGTAAAGCTGACGCGATCGCCTCGCCCTATATCGTGTTAATGCCGTGAGGGATCAGGAGCCTGACTTGCGTTCTGCTTTACCTTCAAGGCGAAGCAGCCAAATCATCAGCGCCACAACGCCAATCTGAATCGCCAAGTTTGGTAATGTATTGCTGACCTCTTGCCCTGCCAGAAGTTGCGTAACAAAAATGAAAGCACCAATTAATCCTGAAGCCGCAAAAGCCACATAGACAAACTTCCGCAAGCCTCGATAGGGAGCCTCTGCCTCTGCCTTCAAAAAGGCATACTTCTCTGGGTCAGTCTGCTGTAGCGTTGACGGTTTACCTGCTTTGCGGGAATTGTTTGCCATACCTCATTGCCCTTTTTACGCTCTTGTACTCTTTACCCTACACGCATTACAAACCCTAAGCCTGCTATACTAATCAACTGTTATGCCGATGTGGCTCAGTGGTAGAGCACTCGATTCGTAATCGAGCGGTCGGGGGTTCAAATCCCCCCATCGGCTTTAAGTAAAAACCCCTGAAGTGCTTGCTCTGAGGTTTTTTGTTGTTCTAGTCTTGTCCTACAGTGCTGATATTTTACAAAACAGTCAGAATCAGACTCTACTAAGAGATCTTTGGGTATCTCTGAGTAGCAAAGCTTAATGCACTGCAAGGTAGCGAATCAGCAGGATTACGAGACGCTGAAAAGGGGACGACGAGGGGAAGCCTCAGTCGAGGAATGGAAAAGGACGATCACACCCTGTACTTAGAAGCACGCCACTCATGTCTTTGCATAATTCGTTTACATAGTGGGATGCTGCTGTCACCAGCGCAGAAGCCAGGCGAGTGCTCCCTGCCCGAGTTAGATGCGATCGCTTAGATGATTAGGGCAACGAAGCCAACGCTAAACAGCTTGTTCTAAATTAAGACTGCTCTTAAAGCTATTTTGAAGTCTCAAGCTGAAAGCGTAATTTTAGTTCACAACTCTACCTTGCCTATCTTCTGCCAACCTCATAATGGGCGCGATCGGGCAGCCATTGCTCCAAAAGTGATCCAGGTTCAACACCTCAATCAAGGTTCTGGTAAAGAATTTTGTCTCTAACGGGCAGGACATCTTAATCACGATCGGCTGTGTTAGATTGAGCATAGTTTTTTGTCGTTCTTCACTGGCTCAGTACTATGGCAGTCACGAAACGTGGGCTTCTTCTCGCTTCAACAGCAGTCGCAGTTAGTGCAGTCACCATTACCGGAGCTGGGATACACCTATCTGAAGGGCAAGCCTTCTTTCAAGAGAGTCCGAAAGGGCTAGTGGATGAAGTTTGGCAGATTATCGATCGCACCTATGTCGATGGCTCCTTTAACAAGGTGGATTGGAAGGCAACACGCACCGAATATTTGAACAAGCCCTACACCAACAAAGCACAGGCGTACAAAGCGGTTCGGGAGATGCTCAAGAAGCTGGGCGACCCCTACACGCGTTTTATGGACCCGCAAGAGTTCAAGAATATGCAGATTGATACCTCCGGCGAGCTTTCTGGGGTGGGCATTCAACTTGCAGCCGATGAAAAAACCAAGAAATTGACCGTCATTGCGCCGATCGAAGATTCGCCTGCTTTTGCGGCTGGTATTTTAGCTAAAGACATCATTACGAAAATTGATGCGAAAAGCACTGAAGGGATGGATGTTAATCAGGCTGTGACTTTGATTCGGGGTGTGGCTGGTACCAGCGTTAAGCTAACTGTCCTGAGGGGCGGTAAACAACTGGAATATCAGTTGAAGCGAGCAAAAATTGAGATTCATCCTGTACGAGCCAGCTATCAGAAAGATGCGAATGGCGGTGGCATTGGCTATATCCGGCTGGTACAGTTTAGTGCTCCTGCTCCAATCGAAATGAAAAATGCGATTCAGAAGTTGGAGAAGCAGAATGTCAGCGGTTACATCCTTGACTTGCGCTCTAATCCGGGTGGGCTGCTCTTCACCAGCGTTGAGATTGCGCGGATGTGGCTCAAGCAAGGTGCGATCGTTTCTACCGTCGATCGCAAGGGTGAGAGAGAGCGTGAGCAGGCAAATAACCGCGCCCTGACTGATAAGCCACTCGTGATCTTAGTTGATGGCGGTTCTGCTAGTGCCAGCGAGATTCTATCGGGTGCGCTACAAGATAACAAACGGGCAACGCTGGTTGGCACCAAAACCTTTGGGAAGGGGCTGGTGCAATCGGTGCGTGGGCTTGGTGATGGCTCTGGTCTGGCAGTGACAATCGCCAAATACCTGACACCTCTTGGTCGGGACATTAACAAGAACGGCATTAATCCAGATATTGAAGTCAAGCTATCGGATGAGCAACGTCAGGCGTTAAGCGGCGATCGGGACAAAATTGGCACTGCTGCTGATCCACAGTACGCTAAAGCGCTGGAAGTACTGACACAACGTATTAAAGCGCAGCAGCCTACAGCACCCAGGTCGTAGAGAGTTCTGGGTTTAAAGTGATGAGTTTCGAGTTGAAACCAAAGCTTAAAACTCATCACTTTTCTAAGCAGGTTGACATTTGCCAGCCCGGATTAGACCAATGCGATGGGCGATCGCCTTTTGCTGAGAGTCGTAGGGTCCCCAGCGATGGAGCGTTGACGTCTGGTCTGAGCTTTGCTGGTTTTCCATTTGGCTGGCAGGCACAATAGCGCATTGCCCTTCTGCTTGCTTCACAACGTACCAGGTAAGATCGTTCATTAGTTCATTTTCATCCGATTACACCACGAAAATGATAGGACAGCTAGAGATATGGGAAGACTTTTCTAGAGATGAGTGTCTGTTATTTTGGTAGAGATGCGTCGCGTAGAAAAACGATCGCAGTTGGTTAAACCTCAACGTGAATACACCCCACGGACTGCCTGACCAATCCTACACGCCCTTTTTCACCCTCGGCTGCGCTCGTTCTCACCATGGCTGCACGGGTCTTTACTAGAGTCCGTCGCTCGCTTTTACCGCTCTAGGGTTTACAGAGAAATAGCATATGACTGAATCACAGCGTCCATCTAGTTCGCCACCGCCGCCACCGCGCGTCCCACCTGCCCCGCCGCCGCCGATGCGAACTAGCGCCAATAATGGTGCTACCGTCGCTGCGACGCAACAAATGACCTCAGCGATGCCCTCTGGTGTAGCAACCCCAACTATGATTTCGACACCAGCGACGGGTGCAGCAACTCCAACCGTCATGTCGTCACAAGCGACAGGTCTGGCTACCCCAACGATCGCATCACCATCGGCTGCGTCTCAAACGGTTGTTTCTGCACCACCTGCACCACCAGCCGGACACCGCCCCACCGCTCCGCCACCGCTACCAGCGCAAGCACATAGACCCAGCAATGGGTCGCCCACGCTCGCCGAAATTGTGCGCCACGCGTTTGATAAGGGCTACTCAGATGTTCATGCCGGTGTAGGCGAAGTCCCCCGCTATCGGAACCGGGGTGAAATCGATGCCACTGACTGGCCCGTGACCGATCGCGCGACCTTTTATAGCTGGCTGCGCGAAATCCTCAGTGAAGAAGATATCCGCGAGTTTGAGGAAACCCTGGATTTTGACGCTGCTACACAGTACGACTTTGCCCGCGTGCGGATCAATATCTTTGACTCACTGCATGGGCCTGCCATGGTGCTGCGGCTAATCCCGCTCAAAATCTTGACAATGGAGCAGCTTAACCTCCCGCCTGTGTTCAAGGACGTATGCCACTATCACAAGGGCTTAGTTCTGGTAACGGGTCCTACGGGTTCGGGTAAGTCCACCACGATGGCAGCCATGGTTGATTAC
>DATNQS010000570.1:0-5144 GCA_036703925.1 Candidatus Sericytochromatia bacterium | reverse complement strand
GTCAAACACCTGGGTTTTGAGTGCTGTTACAAAGTCAGCACGAGTGTTTACCTGCAGCAGTTCATAGTTAATCCCGCCGTCCGTAAGCATGCCTTGGATTGCTTCTGTATCGTGTAGCTTGTCTTCGAGCAGGAGAAACTGGAGTGCTGACATTAGAGTGTCTTTTGCGGAAGTGGGGAAAGGGATGTTTTGAGGTATCCCATTTCATCCAGGCTGTAGAAAAAGCAGTGAGAGGGCATGGAGTAGCGTGATTGCTTAACGTGTGGCTCGGTGACAATACCTCTGTTACAGTGTCCGACCCTTAGCTCAAACGGCATCAGCCAAGACGGCACTACCCGTCATAGCAATCAAAACAACAAGCACTCTGATTGTAACCGACAGCTTGCGGAACACCCGAAGTCGAAGCGCATCAGTGATACACAACCTATCATTGATCGGCGGCTGAAAAAGATGCCACTGGTGAGGCTTGTCCGATCCAGAGCGAGATTAAGCTTCAGCACATTTACATCTGGTTCACCAAAAATATCGAAGAAGCGACCATCTGTATTTTGATTGATCAAAGCTTCTAATTGATTCGGCTGGAGTCTTCGTGTCCCTGCCACCCATGCAATCGGTGCTCTAGCGGCTTCAGGTGTAATGTGCGGGAAGGCTGGAACCAGCGGTGTAACCTAAATCTGCGTTGGTTGAATGCTCGATCGCTTCAATTGGGCAGTTGTCTTCTGAACTCGCTTGAGTAAATCGGGATTGGAAGGAGACAGGTTACTTGTGCCCGAGATACCAGTTTTAAGAACGCTATCCTTAGCGTTAGTCGGGTCGGCAATACTGCGGCTGGTGGTACTAGGACGACTGTTGAAGTAGCGATCGCTAGTAAAAGGTTAACCAGTCAGGGCTGATCTAATAGATAAAGCAGGGCAGTGATGACCCAAGGTACCAGGGTAGACCGAATAGCTCTACCTGCCTCGCGTGCAAAACTCATTAGAACTTCTCCAGTACGCACATAATCAACATAAAAGTTACCGAATGGTCTGCCCGCGTATATTGCCACCCGGAACGGTACGAGTTCATGTTCATGCGATTTTGCAAACGCTAGGTGTGCGCGATCGTACCCAGGCTGCGGTCATCGCCATTCAAAAGCATCTCATTGACCAGCAGCTACTATCTCACCCAGAACTTTGAGAATTTCAAGTTTCCATAAATGCTTTTAAGAAACCCAAACACTAATGCCACTGCCTCCTTGAAATTGCTTCCAAAAGTGCAGTGGCATCGGTATTTAACAAGCTTTGATACTGTACCCAGAGGATTAGTTACTCACCCATCTAGGCTTAGACTTTAGACCGTTCACAACACGGACAAAACACATTGGCTGTGACGTACTAGCTGTGACACTAGTAAGGAGAACCAGCAACACCCCTTGAAGACGATACGTTAGCAGCTTCACCAGCATGAACGTCAGTCATATCTTTGATAAAGCCAGCATAGGCTTCCATGCCGTGTTCGCTAATATCCAAACCTTGCAGTTCTTCTTCAGGCGAAACTCGGATACCCAGCGTTGACTTTAGTGCTAGCCAGAAGATCGTTGACAACACAACTGTGATGAGACCCACTAGAGCCGTACCAATAAATTGTGTCCAGAGTTGTTCAATGCCGCCGCCCAAGAACAGACCCGCCTTAGGACCCGCTCCGTCTGCATATAGCTCGGTGCCAAATTTAGTGACACCAGGACCCGCTGCAAAAAGACCTACTGCCAGCGTGCCCCAAACACCATTGACCAGGTGTACGGAAATGGCTCCAACCGGATCGTCAATCTTGATCTTGTCGAAGAACAAGACGGCATAAACAACGATAACACCGCCAATGGCACCGATGACAGCTGCCGCCCAGACTGGAACGAAGGCACAACCGGCAGTAATAGCAACTAAGCCTGCTAGAAGACCGTTGATCACCATGGAGAGATCAGGCTTACCCAAGACTACCCATGCCGTAATGGTTGCAGCTACGCCCCCAAACGCTGCTGCAATGTTTGTTGTCATAGCGATATGAGCAATGAGAGAAGTAACGCCCATCGTTGAACCGGGGTTGAACCCAAACCAACCGAGCCAAAGAATCAAGCAGCCCAAAGTGGCGATCGACAAATTGTGTCCGGGAAACGCATTTGACGAACCATCGCTGTTGTACTTGCCAATCCGGGGTCCCAGCAACGCCGCACCCATCAAAGCAGCCCAACCGCCAACAGCATGAACGACTGTAGAACCAGCGAAGTCCCAGAATCCGGCTCCGGCTAACAAGCCACCACCCCAAATCATGTGCCCTGTAATGGGGTAAGCAATGCCAACCAGCAGCACGCTAAAAATCAGAAAGTCAAGAAACTTGATCCGTTCGGCTACTGCCCCAGAAACAATCGTTGCAGCCGTCCCTGCAAAGACAAGCTGGAAAAAGAACTTCGCCAGTAGCGGTATTCCCGCCCAAGCAATGGACTTATAGGCACCCTGGTAAGCGTCACCAGTCAGAGGGCTGTTGTCTGCACCCGACAGAAAAAGTAACCCGTCAGTACCAAAGAACGGATTGCCGTTGCCGAACATTAAGCCCCAACCCACCATCCAGAAAGCAATAGTAGAGAAGGCAAACACCACCAGGTTTTTCGCCAATATATTGACTGCGTTTTTCTGACGGCAGAAACCAGTTTCTAACATACAGAAACCAGCATTCATGAAAAATACCAGCATGGCAGCCACCATAACCCACATGGTGTCAAGCCCAACTTTCAGACCGCCAACGCTTTCAGCGACACTTTCTACGGTCGGCGCTTGAGCAGAGGCGGCAACACTCCAGCCGACGACAATCAGCAATGCCAAAGGGATGCAGGCTTGCCAGCTTGGAGAGAGCCGCTTGGTGTACCACTCAGGTGACAGCCATTCGCGATGGAGTCGGAGGGTTTTTAAATTGAAAGACAACTTGCGCCTTCTCTGCCTCGATCGCGGCTTCGGCAAAAGTTTATACATGCTTCTAAGCTTCCTCAATTGAACTGAATGAAAACAGGAATTAGCGGTGAAGATTGCTCAAGCAAAATCCAACCGTACAAGTACCCATAGATGCATGGTTTATCCTAGACCCATGAGCTTCACCACCCAGGTATAGAAAGATACCTGTGCTGAATCCCCTTGAATATTCCTCTTAGACTGGAGTACAGATTCTTGAGGAATAACTGATGGGTACATTTCATCAATTCTGCCGACAGTAATTCTGTATAGTAGGTCACAATTAGCTCTGCCAGTGCCCTCCCTCTAACGAGAGGCCATTCAAGGAGGTGTATTGACTAGGGGCAAGCGATAGGGCTAGAAAAGCAGCGCTCAGAAGTCACAACAATCTGCCTTCTTTAATAGACTGGGCTACATTCAGAGCAGAAGCTTTTATTGCTGAGAAAGAATATCTGGTGACAACCCTGCTGTGTCATTGCAGGCATAGTGTGCAACGATTCCTCTCTGGAGCGGAAGAATAACCGTGGACGATCGTGGGCAATCCACCAAAGAGGCATTTGGCAACGCTGCACCAGAGCGGTGATGACAAAATCATTTACCTCAAAAGCTCTCTAGAAGCTGTTCCCAGCCGTTGCCAGATGAGACACGATCGCGCGGGTCATACTCTTACACGAGACAGGCACTCATTGGCTTTTCTAGGCAGCAATTAGCTGAAATGAGTGACCCTACACTGTCGCAAGTGTTTGTCTCATTCAATCTTTACTAGAGTCGCGCCTGCACAAAAGCTATGCCCGGTGGAAGCATTGCAGTCAAGGGGCGAAATTGGCACTATGACAGGAGATGAAGTGCGTGATACCCCCGTGGAGCAAGCGGATATTGGCAGGCGAGAGAAGCCGCCAATTTGCTGCTAACAGACAGCAGTTTTACCTCGATCGAAATCGACTTAATCCAGCTGATTAATAGGCAAAAAGGAAAGAAGGAAAAAAGTGAAGAGTTTGTTACAACGCCCTTTTCCGAAGTTCATTAGAAAGATGGTTATTAGATGTTTGAAATTAGCTAAAGCAGAGTGAAAGACTTTTACCTAAGCAGGAGGTTCCACCATTCTCCTTAAGCCATCCTTTACTTAAAGGCACTTAAATATCTACTTAAGGGAATTATCACTATGTTGCTTTCTTCTTCAAGATCATTAACAAAAATATTTCCGTGGGTTCCGCTGGTATTGCTGCTTTCTGCCTACAGCACGGTAGGGATGTTCCTGGCAGAATTCCCCCTTACCTGGGTTAACTGGACACTAGCGATCGCAGGAGTCTTTTTGGTAACAATGGTTTTTACCTTTCCCCAGTTTCAGCCTAAGCGGGAGTTTTCGCGTTGGTTACGGTCAGATACAAGCGCTTTTATACTGCTAGTTGTTGCGGCGGCGCTACTGTCTGTCATGCTGTTATGGCTTCACATTTTTCTGAAGCTGCTTGTTATTCTTACAGCCGAAACATTAACCAGATTGGAGTTAAGCTCTAGTGGCTTCGGTATGGTTAAATCATTTTGGCTCTTAATGATAACCGCCTTGCTAGGGTTAACTCTAGGATGGTCGGTTAGTAGCCTCATTTAAGCTCAACGACTGTGTTCAGAACCGATCTTTAGATCAGCATCGTGGCTGCTCTGGTTGCAAAGCTGTAAGAATGAGGATGAGCCTAAGAACCTGCGCTAGCGTTATTGCTGCCGCTGTTATGGCTGGTTATACCTGTGAACTGGAAACGCCCCTTTCAACTGGTCACTGTTCTCCTGGGAATAGGGCTACTGCTTGATTTAGTTTGTCGTCTGGGAGCCGAAGTCCTTTGGTTTCAGGAAGTCGCTTACCTCTCAGTCTTCCTACTCAAATTTCAGGTGCGGCTGGTTCTTTTCGTCGTGGTGGCGGGATTCACAGCTGTTTACTTGCTGGGTAATCTGGTCTTAGCCCAGCGGTTACAGACTGCTCCTACGCCGACAGTCCATGACAGTGATGGACTTAGAAGTAAGGCACGCAAACCGTCGCTTTTTGCTCCTTACGTCCTGCGATCGCGCACGCGCCCACCGTCTCTTCCGTCAAGTGCTGCTTTAGGGCTGAGATCGCTCCTTCCCCTAGTCTTAGGGCTGAGCGTGTTGGTGGGGTTGTTGCTGCTGTATTACGGTCAG
>DATNQS010000569.1:0-5061 GCA_036703925.1 Candidatus Sericytochromatia bacterium | reverse complement strand
AACCATCATTCAACGACCAAAAGGTAAAGTCGCTACTGCATAGATGTTTGAAGGTTTTGTCACGAAGCCAGAAGTCAGGCTGTAAACCTTCTTCTGGCTTCTATCTTGACATCGACTACAGCTTGATCTGCGATCGTCGCTGACGCAAGCGAGCCAGCCCTAAGCCCCCCAGACCTAATAATAGTCCCGCTACCGTTGATGTTCCAGTACACCCTCTACAGCGACTACATCGATCAGACGAATCAAGCTACTGCTTGTGAATACATTGCCTGAAAATGTTTTTGCACTGCCTTGCGCCCTAGCATAAGTCAGCACAGAGAGGGCATCTCCTAAGAGTGGCTACAGGCAAGTCATGTCGCTTTCTATTGTCCCAACGCTTTATGAACCAATGTTGCTACCTCAGCTCTAGTCGCCAACTTTTCAGGGCTTAAGCGCTTGGCGTTGTTCTCATCTAGCACCAGTCCTGCTTCGAGCGCCCCCGCAATTTTGTCAGCTGCATACGCTGGAATCTGTTCTGCATCTTGATACTGATTCAGCACCTGTGCCGCTGGTTGCTTAGGTTGCAAATTCAAGCCTGTCGCTAGCGCTAATAGCACTTGTAACCTGGGGATCTGGCGGTTGGGCTGAAAGCTCCCGTTGGGAAAGCCACTCATAAACTGGGTTTGCGTCGCCTGATTGATCGCCGGAACCGCCCAATAGTCTGGCTTTAAATCATTGAACTTCAAGGCTTCACGACTGGCTGGTTTGTTAAAAGCCCGTCGCACGATCTCAGCAAATTCTGCTCGAGTGATCGGTTTGTTGGGTCGAAAGGTGCCATCTGGAAACCCATCTAAAATGCCTCTGGCACTCAAAGCGGCGATCGGCACACTTGCCCAAAAGTTCGCTGGTACATCTGTAAATTGCTTCGGTTGGGCAACAGGCGCAGTGGGAGCAGCAGATGGCGCTGGTGATGGTGTTGCAGGTGCTTGAGGTACGACCGCCACGAAGGGTGTTGACTGCGGTGCTGGTGTAGCACGGCTTGCTGATGGATCGATCGGCGAAGGCGCGACTGTCACAGGTTGGTCAACTGTTCCCTGGATCGGTGGTGTAACGTCCGTAGTAGCTGGTGCGGATGGGGTAGCGAGTGGTGAACTGGATGCCGTTGGCTCCTGGAAGAAGGGCACGTTCATACCGCCGTCTTTTTGGCTGATTGACCAAAAGAAAATGCCTCCAATGCTAGTAAGAGCAACGAAGACAGCAATCAGCTCATCGGCACCAAGGCGCTTGCGATCAGAACGTGGATCAGGAGAAGGTGTCATTTTAGAGACGCTCTTAAGCAACAGATACTCAGCTAATCCTAAAGCAGAGTCATCAAAGTAGCGCAGTTAATCCTAAAAAAGACAGCAATATCAGTTAAAACACCTGAAAACAATCAGGACAAACGCAACTCGCGTTTTACAAACTCGTAACGCTTGATGTGAGCTTCACTGCTATAACCGTACCCCCACGGTTGTAGGCGCTGTGAGCGATGCAAGAAACTAGAGAGGTCGATGACTACTACGCTGAGAGGCAAAAGCCAATTCTGCTATCGCCACAACGTGAAGCCCAAACATTGGGGACAAAGGCGATTTGCTTTGTTTCTCCTAAGGGAGAAGTGACTGTTAAACAATTTGATGAGCCAAGCTTTCCCCAAAAAACAGTAGAACCGATCACACCGTCGCCATCTCATTAGATCTTTTTGTCATTCATGCGCTCTAGCCGCAACACTACTGCGATCGAGCCTGTGCCTGTAATTTCTGCAAAGCCTCTTACAGTCCGGATGTAAGAGGCTTCGCTTTTGGGAATTACTCAAGACTGGTAGAAGACGAAGAACACAATTCTTTCTTTCTCCTTGTCTTCCTTCCTCAGCTATGCGATACTGGCGCAAATATACTGTAAGTCTATTGACTTGCCGTAGTATTTCAAATATGTACCTTAATAGTGAGCAAACCTGATATGGCGTTTGTAGGAGTAGATAGCATGGCGATCGCAGGTAAAAAGAGCGTCATACCGCTTGAGTTAAGACTCCAGCGTGCGAAAAAGCTTAACGCTCGTGGCGTTTTTAGTTTCCTGCTGGCAGCTGTTTCAGTGCTAAAGCGGGTTTGGTGGCACACAAAGTCGTACCCGCCGATCGTGGGTATTTTGCTACTAGCGGCGGGAAGCTTGCTCATACTGCAATTGCACTGGCTATCTCGACGGTTATTGCAAAGCCCACTGCGAGAAAAAGAAATCGCGAAAGATCTGGGCTAAAGCGTCTGTACCAGGGCAATTAAAATTAATCCATGTGTTGTGCCTGCTACCGCACGGGATAGCGAAGTTATAGGCACCCAACTGATTACTGATAGCGATCGGATTGGAATAGATCTAGCCGTTTTTGAGCCGCAGTGAGTGCTTGTACTGGAGTGCTGTGCCCTAAGAGAGTGGCTTCGATCGCTCGTCCCAGCGCTTCAGAAAGACGGTTGTAGCCAGGGGCAATCGGGCGCGATCGCCCATACGATGTTTGCGACAAAAACACATCAACGGCAGGCTGTTGTGCCTTATACGCCTCATAAACCTGGCTGTGTCGCGATCGTACATTCGTTGGCAAGTAGCCCGTACCGATCGCCCACTGCGTCTGAAACGATTCACTCAAGACATATTCTGCAAAGACTCGTGCTGCTTGCTCACGCTCTGGTGTCGTTTTGAGCAAAAAGAGATTTTCGCCTCCGATCGCTGTTGCCTGCGTTACCTGCGTCGGTATCGGCAGCACTCCAAAATCTACACCTGTTGCTTGCAACTGACCTAGCGTCCACGGACCCGATAGTTGCATGGCGACCTTACCCGCCAAAAAGCCGTCTAGCTCATAGCCTCGCTCTGGTGCTGACAGCATGGCAGACCCATCATCGAGCAAGTCGCGCCAGTATTGCAACGCTGCGATCGCGCCAGGACTCACTAGCTGAACAGATGCATGAGGCGGATCGATCGCGTGAAGCGTCCCCCCGTTCGCCCCCTGATCTCCGCCTGTCACCTCTCCACCCCCGCTCCACAAAAACGGTAGCCACATAAACACCGTCCACTCGCCTTTACCTAATGGCAGCAGCAGCCCATGTTGGTCAGTGCGTCCATCACTATTAGTATCGCGGGTGAGCTGACGGGCAACCTGGCCGAACTCTGTCCATGTTTTTGGCAATGCGGTAATGCCTGCTGCCTGAAAAAGGCTGGGACGGTAAAAGATGCCGACATTGTTTGTGCCAAAGGGGATCGACCAGAGATGGTTTTCTAGCACCATGCTGTCGAATAGTGCGGGATCAAGCTGCGATCGTAACGGTGAAGCGTTGAGCCAGTCCTCTAACGGATACAGCGCGTCGAGTTCGACTAAGCGCCCTGTCAGCAGGGGAGAGTACCACAAAAGATCGGGCACTGACTTACCGACGATCGCCGCCAGAATTTTGGGCAACTGCTGATCGCTCTGTCCCACATACTGTGACTCTACGTGAATCGTGGGATGTTCCTGATTGAACTGGTCTACCAGACGTTGCAGCACAGCGCGATTTGGCGGTGGGTTGACCCCCTGCCACAGAGTCAACTGCGTGACAGCAGGCGGTGTCGCTGCTGCAAGCTGACATCCAGGCAGCACCAGCAGGCAAAGGCAGAGCAAGCAGCAGCCCAGATATTGGCGCACCCTCATTGGCATCGGCAGCTTAGGGATCGTTGTAGGGTCATTTTTTTAGAACTTGCGTCTGGAGCGCCGTTGCATTGCTGCGCCGACTGTGACATTCAACTGGGCACCAATGAGCATCACTAATGAGCTGAGGTAAAGCCACAGTAGGAGCACAATGACTGCTCCGATTACCCCGTATGCTCGATTGTAGCTGCCAAAGTGAGCGACATAAAAGCGAAACAAGCCTGAAAGGACTGCCCAAAAGATTGCTGCGAGTATGGCACCTGGCAAAATGGGAGTGCCGGTCGTCCAGCGGCTCGGTCCAAAGCGATAGATAAAGGCACTTGCTAGAGCAATAATGATCAACGCCAGAGGCCAGGTAAAGAGCCGCCAGAGAGCGAAGACTCCTGGCTCCATAGCACCGCTGCGATATGCCACTACCTGCACAATAAAATCGCTGATAAAAACTAGCACCGAGGCAATAATCACCAACTGAATAGTGCCGATTGTGAGTGCCAGGGAAACCAGCTTTGTCTTCCAAAAGGGTCGCCTTTGCTGCGGGGGCACCTGATAAATCTGGTCAAGTGCAACCATAGCGGAGCCGAGGACGCTAGAAGCCGCCCAGAGGGAGATTAAAAAGCTGACTGAAAACAGACCTTGATTGCGTTGATAGCCAATCTGACCAGTAAAGTTTCGAATGAGCATGAGCGCTTCCTCGGGCGCAACCTGGCTCACCTGCTCAATCAGGTTATTAAGGCTCTCTTCAGAACCACCAAACAAGCTGATCGCGGTTAGCATTGCCAGAATGCCTGGAAACAGAGCCAGCATGGCATTATACGCCATTTCAGAAGCGAGACCAGGCAACCGTCGCTGCCCCACCCGATCGATGATTTCGCGCACTGTGGCTGGAGTGAGATAGTGAAAAAAGCGAAAAAAGCGACCTTTCAACATAGTTGAACGCTGGATTTAACAATCCTCTTTAGTTTGTGAACGCTGCTTTAGATTGCTGCTAGCCTCTAGCTTTTAGCCTAGCCCTAAAGCTCACGTTGCCGCTGACTGCTTCACGCTGCTCCTTTTGCTTCTAATCGTTACACTCTCACGTTTTTTAGCAATGGAGCTAGCCTTTGCGTGTAAGATTCAATGCAGGAATTTCGTTATGAACATTTAAACCCTGTGCTTCGCCTTTAATTGTGCTTTGAACTTCAAAGAGGAGTGTCATCAATGGAAATCATGCAAAAAAACAACCGTCTCCAAGTTTCTGCTGGCGTTCTGGCTATGGCGATCGCCACAGCAGGCATCAGCCTTCCTGCCGTTGCAGAAACAGAAGCAGTTCAACCCGCTAATGCCGCTCAAGGTTCGATCATCGGTCAGTGCCGCGCCGTCAATAAAAAGGTTTCGGTTTA
>DATNQS010000568.1:0-2350 GCA_036703925.1 Candidatus Sericytochromatia bacterium | reverse complement strand
CCGTTCGGCTTCTGTTACCAGCGGCAACTCTGCTAAAGACTGCTCTGGGTTCGTAATCATGCTAGTCAGCAAGGTTTGGAGGTGCCCCAGTAAGCGCAGGATGGCGGCTTGATCAAACCGACGGCGATCGTACGAAATTTTCAACACCAGTTCGGCATCCAGACAGCCGATCAACACTAGCGGCAGCGGCGGTTGTTCATGCAGTTGAAACTCGCGGTGCTGCCAGTTGCCACCCTGTTGCTGTAGCTTCGTATTCAGTGAATAGTTTTCAAACACAACGAGGCTCTCGAACAGGGGCATGCTGCCTGGCACCTCGCTCCATGCCTGCACATCCACTAGCGGCGTATGCTCATAGTCACGGACAGCAATGTGCTGCGATCGCAACGCTTTCAGCCAGGGCAGTAACGCTGCCTCCGCTGGCACCTGGACTCTCACGGGCAGCGTATTGATCAGTAGCCCAATGATTGAGTCTGCTCCGTCAATTGACGATTGGCGGCAAGCTCTGGTTGCCCCAAACACAACATCAGCTTCGCCACTATAACGACTTAAAAGCAATGCCCAGGCGCCCTGGACGATCGTATTGGGCGTAATATCCTGCTGTTTGGCAAGGGATTGTAACGCTGTCGTTAATGCCGCCGAGAGGCAAAGCTGCTCTTCTCCATGACCGGGTTGGTCGAGCAATTGGCTTGATGCTTGGACTGGCAGCAGCGGCGTTGGTGTTGAGAAGCCTTTGAGTCGGTGCTGCCAGAATCCTTTTGCGGTAGATCGATCCTGCTGCTGTAGCCACTCAATATAGTCTTGATAGGGCCGAGGGGTTGTCAGCCCTGGCGTTTGACTCTGACAAAGCACTTCATCTTGACAAAGCACTTCATAAAGGGCAAACACTTCCTGTAACAGCGCTAGCACCGATCGCCCATCCAGCAGAATGTGATGAAACGTCCAGATCAAACGAAACTCAGTGTCAGCCAACCGAAACAAGGCAAGACGCATGAGGGGGGCGTGAGCCAAGTCAAACCCACGCAGGCGATCGCACTGCAAGTATGCTGTCTGGCGATTGTCTTGTTCTGCAACCGATAACCCTTGCCAATCATGCTGCGTGAAAGGCAAGGCGACGCTTTGCTGCACCAGTTGCCTTGGTTCCTCCAAACCACCCCATTGAAAACTGGTTCTTAAGACGGGATGACGCGCTACAACCTGCTGCCATGCCTGAATAAACGGTTCGACTTCTATACATTCATGCAATGTGCAGACCATCTGCTCAAGATTCACTCCAGAGTGCTGCTCATGAAGACTGTGAAACAGCATCCCCTGCTGCAGCGGCGAAAGTAGGTACGAATCTTGCATGCTTTTCTCTACCGCTGGCAGAAATGAGTTGTTTGAAGCGTTGCTCAGATGATTTGCGATCGCACCCATTTTTGAAAGCACACCTGACGGTACGTTTGGTCGTAACGATTCAGAAGAGTTGAGTCTCATTGTGCTAACGTCCGTAACTTTTTGACACTGCCGAATTTACGCAGAGAAGAGTATGCAAGTCTTTGAATCTCTGTAGCATCTGGCATATAGCAGCAAGATTAGGGCAAGCGTTAGCAAGGGTTTAAGTGGTTGCAATTGCAGCTCAGACAAAGAGGTAACGCGTGAAGCAACATGCATTTATGTAGGCATATAGGAATACAAACGAAAAATAAAGACTCTAAACTCGGTGAATCTCCTGAGGAGGTTTACTCATAGATACGATCCATTAGCCATTACTCCTCCAGTGCTCGTCAATACAATAGTGAGCCTTCACTCACTCTTTATGCATACCTGCACGACGATTTACACTTTCAGCAAAAAGCTGAGAGTACCTTGCTAATAATTACGGTTCTTGGAATAGCGTCACCAGAGTAGGTCATCTTGCTGCCAGGTATGTCATCGTGCAGCCCTAGCACCTCAACGGCTATACCATTGCCTTTCGTTTGGATAATGTCTGTGAACGCTAAGGGCTGGCGCTCTTTAATTAGAACAAGTTCAACTGAGTGGGTGTGTTGATGGTGTTCCAGGGCAGTGGCGGCACGAGACCATTGTGCTGTTCTAAAAGGTGTTGAAAGTGCCGTGCGGTGGTAGGCGATCGCTCCTCTACAGGACAATGCACGAAGAAATAAATGCGGGTTCCTTGCTGGAGCCATTGAGCCACCAACGATACCCATTCCTCTAAAAACCGTTGATTGAGCGTCAAATCAGGATGACTGATGAAGCGAATCAGACTGAAAGGAGCCGTCACGCTGGGCTGTAGAGGCAGCTTGGGTTTCTTACGCTCGGAATGCAACTGTGGGTCGTCTGGCGCGTCATAAAGAGGACGAGTATCCAACAG
>DATNQS010000567.1:0-4060 GCA_036703925.1 Candidatus Sericytochromatia bacterium | reverse complement strand
AACTTCGTTGGCATCCGGTTAAATTTGCCTGTCTTGTCGCGCTCTGTCCATTCTGTCGTCCATTTGCCATCGACCATCATACCGAGTGCCATAAGGTGCCTCCGTTAAAAGTTTTGAGTTTTGAATTTTGAGTTTCGAGTTGTAGGAACGGAAGGAAGAGAGGAGATGCAGGGGAAGGGGAAGGGAGTTGCTCTAGCCTTTTGCCTTTTGCCTTAGCCTTCTCTCCCCAGCCCCTTCCTACTCACTGTTATGCCAGATCAAACAGCAGGATTTCTGCATCAGTACTGGCTTCAAAAGCCAACTTGGTTTCGTTACTGATGGCAGCCGCATCACCCTTGTCGAGTGTGGTGCCGTTCAGCGTTACCTCGCCCTGCACAATTTGCACCCAAGCATGGCGATCGGCTTGCAGCGTGTAGGTAAGTTGCTCACCTGGCTCTAAAATCGTGGCGTAGATTGCGGCGTCTTGATGCAGCTTGACTGCGCCATCCGTTGCCTCACGATTAGCAATAGCACGCCATTGACCACGTTTTGTTGCTGTCGGGAACTCTTTTTGCTCGTAGCTAGGCGTAATGCCTTGCTGTTCTGGTAAAAGCCAGATTTGCAGCAAATGCAATCCTTCTGTCTTGGAGGGATTGAACTCGCTGTGAGTAATCCCAGTGCCTGCCGAAAACCGCTGCACACCACCAGCACCAACCTGCTCTGTATTGCCGATACTGTCTTTGTGAGCCACGGCACCAGAGACAACATAGGTGATGATTTCCATATCTCGATGGGGATGCGTTGGGAAACCTTTAGCAGGGGCAACCATATCTTCGTTAATGACCCGCAGGCTACGAAAGCCCATGTGCTGCGGATCGTAATAGTTAGCAAACGAGAATGAATGATAGGAGTTTAGCCACCCGTGGTTAGCATGTCCCCGGTCTTCAGCTTTACGAACTGTGAGCATAATCAGTGCCTCCTGTAGAAATATACTAAGTCATACACTTCGTATGCAAACAGAATAACACATAAAATGTTTGTATACAAACTAACCAACATTAGTTTTTGCCGAAAAGCTTGCACTTAACGGAATGACCAAGTGTGAGGGGCGATCGCTATGTTAACGAGCTAGCTTTGTAGCTTGCCTGCAATGATCGCCTGAGGTTGCCAAGCAATCATCTCTGCTGTGGGCAAGCATTATGCAACGCCGATCGCCTATGGTCGTAGCAGTGATCAATACAAAGGAGTTTCAACCGTGAGTAGTCAGCAAGCGCAAACCTGGCAGACGACCGCACTACTGGTGCTCGTCGGCATCGTGGCGCTGTTAGGGCTGAATGGCTTTGTCATCATCAATCCCGGTGAGGCTGGAGTTATTAGCATTCTCGGCAAAGCGCGCGATGGCGAACTGCTGGAGGGCATCCATATCAAGCCACCGTTTGTCTCCAGAGTCGATATTTACGATTTGACCGTGCAGAAGTTTGAAGTGCCTGCCCAAAGTTCCACCCGCGATTTGCAAGACTTGACTGCCAGCTTTGCGATCAATTTTCGCTTAGATCCGGCTCAGGTCGTAAATATCCGACGCACACAGGGCAGTTTACAAAATATTGTGTCGAAGATTATTGCGCCTCAAACACAGGAGTCGTTTAAGATTGCGGCAGCGCGGCGCACCATTGAAGAAGCCATTACCAAGCGTGATGAGCTGAAGCAGGACTTTGATATGGCGCTGGGCGATCGCCTGAATAAGTACGGCATCATCATTCTTGATACCAGCGTCGTTGATTTGAAGTTCTCGCCCGAATTTTCTAATGCGGTAGAAGAAAAGCAGATTGCAGAACAGCGTGCCCAACGAGCCGTGTATGTTGCCCAGGAAGCCGAGCAAGAAGCCGAAGCAACGATTAATCGCTCTAAAGGGCAAGCAGAAGCCCAACGCTTGCTACGTGAAACCCTGACACCAGAGCTGCTACAGAAACAGGCGATCGAGAAATGGGACGGCAAGTTTCCACAGGTCATGGGCGGCAATGGGGCGCTGCCGTTCATTAATCTCGATACGGCGAAGCTAGCAACCAAGTAACGCACCACCTTGAGCGCCTTGTATTAAGGATGCCACGCTTTACAACGCTGGCATCTTTGATACGCAGCCCAACAGCAAATAACGCAGACCAAGACTACCCAGCCGGATGAAACGTTTTCGCATTCAGTCCTCCTAAAGCGATGCAGTGAATTCTGAACCTACACGAGTGCTCATTTTAGGTGGCACAGGCGATGCAGCCGCACTCGCTGCCCAACTCTCGGTTTTGCCAGGAGTGGCGATCACCACCGCTTTAGCTGGACGGACACAGCAACCGTCTGCATTACCTGGGGCAGTGCGCGTCGGTGGCTTTGGTGGTTCTGATGGCTTGCTTGCTTATCTCAAAGAGCAGCGCATTGGTATCTTGATTGATGCCACACATCCATTCGCTGCACAGATGTCCTGGAATGCTGCCATTGCTGCATCTGAGGCGCGTCTGCCTCATCTCATGCTGGTGCGACCAGCGTGGGAGAAAGTTGTGGGCGATCGCTGGATTGAGGTCGAGACTGTCGAAGCCGCCGCCCAAGCCATCCCGACGAATGCCAGGCGAATCTTTCTTACCATTGGCAGACAGCAGCTTGCACCCTTTGCGCTGTTGACACATTGGTTTCTCATGCGATCGATTGATCCACCAGGCACTGACATGGCGTTACCAAACGGTGAATTACTGCTCGATCGTGGTCCCTTTACGCTAGAAAACGAGATTGCGCTCTTGAAACAGCACAGGATCGAGGCGATTGTCAGCAAGAACAGCGGTGGTGCTGCCACTTACGCCAAAATTATGGCAGCGAGAGAGTTGAAGCTACCGATCGTGATGGTGCAGCGTCCCGCAATGCCATCGGGCGATCGAGTCTCAGATGTTGCTGGCGCAGTGGAGTGGGTGAAGCGGATGCTTTGAAAAGCGATCAGCTTTCAGCAGTCGGCTTTCAGCGATTGGCAAGAGAACCGATTGCTAGCACAGCATACGTTTACAAAACCAATCGGCTATCTATCTGGGAATTTTAGTGGCAATCAATGCTCCCAACTTCAGGAGCGAAAGGCTTTTCATCCTTTATGGCTTCGTTGAGCGGCGGTCTTAGCTAAGGTTTGACTACTGCCCACTGCGTAATCGGTGCGAACGATCGCCAACCCAAAAACCGCCCAATGGGTTCGGCGCGTTGAATGGCAATACGGGTAAAGGTGCCGCCTATCTTTTCATGCCATTGAAAGAGGAGTCGTTCACCCTCGATCGTGACCACATTAGCCACCAGACGACCACCCTGCGGCAACGCTGCCCAACAGGTTTCGATCATGCCATTGGCGGTAGCGCCACCACCAATAAAAATGGCGTTGGGCGGCGGTAAATCATGAAGCGCATCGGGTGCTTTGCCATCAATGATGTGTAGCCCCGGTGTGCCAAGTGCCGCTGCATTATCGGCAATATACTGGGTTCTGGTTTTCTCAATGGCGATCGCCCGACAGCGGGGATGGCTCCGCATCCATTCAATGGCGATCGACCCACAGCCAGCGCCCACATCCCACAAAAGTTCTCCCGGCATAGGTGCAAGCGCCGACAGGGTAAGCGCCCGTACTTCACGTTTGGTCAGTTGTCCATCATGGTGATAAGCATCGTCTGGGAGTCCCGGTGTACGCGGCAGGGGTGTTACGCCTGAATCGGCAACGCACTCGACCGCGATCGCATTAAGAGCCGCTAAATTAGTCTCGCTCCAGGTTGAGGCAATGCCCACTACATGACGTTCGTAAGCACCACCCAACCGTTCTAAAACCGTCATCGAACTATCGCCAAAGCCGCGTTGAGTCAGCAGTGCAGCCACGATCGCGGGTGTTTGCTGACCTTCACTCAAGATCAAGAGCCTGGCACCCGGATAAAGGTAGGCGTGCAGCAATGCAGGCGGACGATTGCACAAGCTGACCGTTTCGACTTCTGTGAGCGACCAACCGAGTCGGGCACACGCAAGGCTAAAGGTTGAGGGTGCCGGGAGAATCGTCATTTCCGCCAAAGGAATGTGACGG
>DATNQS010000566.1:0-3060 GCA_036703925.1 Candidatus Sericytochromatia bacterium | reverse complement strand
CGCTGCCTGAAAGCGATCGATCAAGTAAAACAGCCGTTCAGCAGACGCTGCAAGCTGGGCTGCAAAAGACGCATCAAGAACCATAGACGATCGCACGTGACCCACAAGTCCGCAAAGAGTACGCAAACAACTTTATCTCAGTCAGAGTAGCGCATTCAGGTATTCACACACAGCTTCAACCAAGAATTTGCATCTTGCCATTGCTGCCACTGACTTGCAGGGTCATTAAGATGGCTTTGAGTCCGCCTGACAAACAGAACTCGGATCGAACGTAATTTCAAGCCGGACAATTTGGTGTCGATCGTTCGCTGCAAATTTGTTTTGACTCACTGCCTCCAGTGCAAGCGTATCCAAGCCCTTAAACCCAGAGGTCAGTAGCAAGGCAGGTGCTTCCGCTAATTGACCATCCGGTTTAACGATCGCCCCTACGGTAGCTGTTCGTGGCGTTTTGATAAATGGGCACGCTTCTTCTGGCAAAGCACGACTAATCTTCTCCGGATTTTGGTAGCCTTTGGAATCATAATCACCGCCAGAGAGTTTCTCAGCCGCAGCGACAAAGACAGTTGCATTTGCCTGAGCCGATTCAAGCGCTTTAGTTGGCGTCTCTGGACCACTAAAGGTATATAAAGCCTGGAGTTGCCGCGATCGTTCTGCATCTTCCTTAAGCGCAGCAATCTGTTCTGGTGAAAGCTTCTCTGCATCGGTAGACGCACTTGGAGTGGGAACCGGCTGGTCAGAATCTTTATCATCTGCATCCGCTGGCTTTGATGCCGCAAGCGGCTTTGATGCCAAAGGCGGCGCTAAGTCAGGAGGCGGTTTGGGAGCAAGCGGCTTAGGAGCCGGGGGGCTTGGCGGCTTCTTTGCTGACGGAGCAGGAATATCAAAAATAGAAGGCGGAACTGGGAAAGAAAAGGTTGGTGGCGGATAAGGCGGAAGGGTGTAAAGCGATGGATCATTATACACCTTGGGATCAGGCAACTTTGTTACTGGCTGGTTTGGCTGCAAGGGTTTAGCAGGCAGGAGTGATGGGGGGAGGGGCGTAGCAGCATCTAGCGACGGCAGTTGCCTTTGCTCGGCAGGCGACAGTTCTACAACCTGCACTCTTCGCTGCGTATCCAGATCCTCTGGCTGACTAGCCAACAGGCTTGGTAGCGCTGCCCCTAGCACGCCATGTGCCACAAGAGAGGCTAAGACAGCGATCGAAGATGGTTGGCGCAATTTCTCTAGCACCCGCTCCAGGGTTTCCTGGTTAATCTGGGGTAGCCTTTTGGGTGACAAGGAATTAGACATAGCAGATACGCTCGGTCAGGGGGCAATGGAAGCACGCGATCAAGAAGGAACGCCCTGCTTCAAATCTTAGCGCTCGCGGCTGGACTGATCGCGTTTTGTTGCCAGTTTGGAAACTGTATGAGGGAGTAAGGAGTTATAGCGGTTTTTGTCTGAAAGGAAGTACACCCAATATCCGCCATCCTAACTTTACAAGCCGTACTGTGCTGATCTGGAAAAAGCGATCGCCCTCTTTAACTGAATCCCTATTGCCAGCAAAAACGCTTTAAATTTTAGGTAAGGTCACCAATCTTCACTCTTCTTGCCCATGCCTCTACCGATCGTTATTTTGCCCGGTTATCTTGCGGGCGCCTTGGAATACCGTGTTTTAGAAAAGACGCTCCAAACATTGGGCTTTCCAACGGTTACAGTACCATTGCGCTGGCAAGACTGGGTGCCCACGATCGGCGGTCGATCGATATCACCCATTTTGCGGGTGCTGGATACCACAGTGAAACAGGTGCTTCAGCAATATGATGTACCTAAAGTGACGCTGGTGGGGCATTCAGCCGGTGGGTGGCTATCACGCATTTATTTAGGCGAAAAACCATACTGTGTTCATCCCAATGATGTGGATGATGGTGCCTGGTCTGCCCGCGATCGGGTAGCAACACTCATTACACTCGGTACACCGCACACCAGTTTGGAACGCTGGACGCGCAAAAATCTTGATTTTGTTAACCTGAGTTACCCTGGCGCATTTTACTCAGATGTACGCTACGTCTGCGTTGCAGGGAAAGCAGTCTACGGGGATCGCTGGCGAAGCTGGTTGGCGTTTAGTAGCTACAAGCTGACGTGCGGACAGGGCAACACGTGGGGCGATGGCATTACACCGATCGAAGCTGCCCACTTGAATGGTGCCGAAAACTTAATTCTTGACGGCGCGATGCATTCTCCTAGAGGCAACCGAGTTTGGTATGGATCGCCGGGCTTGTTGGAGCGCTGGACACCGTACTTGGCGTAGAAAAAGGCAAAAGGTAAAAGGAACTGAAAACACTCTCGCGTTTGCAGAGCATATTCATTCAAGGGACTCAAGGCCAGTCATTCCAATGAACACTGCCGTTTGAGTGCCTGCTTTAGCAGCGTGTTGTATTGCCTGCTGCCGATAATATGGGCACCAAACCGTTCTAGATGGGGGTTCATCATTTGGGCATCAAAGAGAACGAACTGTCGATCGCGCAATCTTTCTACTAGCTTCACCATTGCGACCTTTGAGCCATCAGGAATGCGAAAAAACATCGACTCGCCAATGAAAGCACCGCCGATCGCCAACCCCAAAATGCCGCCTGCCAGTTTATCGCCCTGCCAGGTTTCAAAACTGTGTGCCCATCCTGCTGCATGGAGCGATCGGTAAATGTCTTTCAGTTCTGCCGAAATCCAGGTCGTTTCGCGATCGGCGCAGCCATCAATCACTGCCTCAAAGTCTCGGTTCACTGCGACGGTAAAGCGCTCCTGATTCAGAACTCGCTGGAGCGATCGAGGATAGCGAAACCGCTCATCCAGGGGAATCAACGTCCGTTCTCGACTGGAATACCAGCCCAGCGAATCTCCCCTATCGTCTGCCATGAGAAAATAGCCCTGGGCATACCCCTGGATAATGGAGGCAACATCAAAGCGGCTCTCACTCAATCGTGCAACACCTCACTTCGTCGGACTTTGGGCACCAGCATCTCATTATAAAAGCGAGTTAGATTCCCGGCTTCTTCAAGCAGTCATGTGATCCCGCAGAATGTA
>DATNQS010000565.1:0-6150 GCA_036703925.1 Candidatus Sericytochromatia bacterium | reverse complement strand
TCAGGGTGCCTCTGGCATGCGAATGGGGCGATCGCAGTTTCTCCAGCAGTTGCAGCAGTTAGCACACGCACACAATATCCTCCTGATCTTTGATGAAGTCATGACAGGTTTTGGTCGTACAGGTGACTGGTTTGCCTGCACCAAAGCTAACGTTCAACCTGATATAGTTTGCCTGTCAAAAGGCATTACAGGCGGTTTTTTACCCCTTTCAGTTACGGTTTGTTCCGAGGCAATCTACAACGCTTTTTATAGTGATGATCCGCTGCAAACGCTTTATCACGGACATAGCTATGCTGCCAATCCCTTGGGGTGCGCCGCAGGACTGGCATCACTCGAACTGATGGTAGAGCATGAACCCGCGTTTCAGGAGATGGAAGCCAAACATAGGAAGCATTTGGAGGCGTTGAGCGATCATCCCCACCTGACCAACATACGGGTAACGGGAACAATCGCCGCCATGGACATCAGTACCGATCAACCGGGCTACCTGAGCCAACTGTCGATCGACATTCGCCAACGCTCGATCGCGCAAGGGTTGCTCCTTCGTCCCCTCGGCAATGTGCTGTATCTTATGCCGCCCTACTGCATCACTGACGATGAGTTGGCTTTTATCTATCGCGGTCTTGGCACCATTCTGAATGAACTTACTTAACTTGCAACCCAACCAAGGTCGTTTCAGTCCCATGCAAGTCAGTACCATTCCAGCGACTGACTAGCGGCTTATTTCGACTACGATCACCACTTAGCGCCACTGGTCAGGAGAATGACTCGCGGATCAATAAGTTGGCTTAAGTGCAGTCAGTCTCCTTAATGACACACTTAACGATTTGCTAAACTTTAACTTCAGCAGGATCGCATTCAAATGGCGCAAGCATTGGGATAGGAGGCATCGTGGCGTGAACAAAACCATGCTTGACAGACCAGGACGGCAGCAGCCAGAGCAGCGCTCTAGCGATTGGTTGTGGCGGTTTTGGCACACTGTGCCGCTTTACCCCTATAGCCAGCGGCGCACACTGCGTACAGAAGTGGTGCCAGCGACAGTATGGACGTTTGACCAGATCCAGGGCATCTTTTACGTGGTGGTGCCCATTCGGATGACGGTGGTAAAGCTGGATGGCGGCGGGCTGTTAGTGTATGCCCCTATTGCACCCACGCCTGAATGCCTGCGGTTAGTCAATGAACTGGTCGCCCAATACGGCGATGTAAAGTACATTATTTTGCCGACCATTTCGGGGGTTGAGCACAAAGTTTTTGTCGGACCCTTTGCCAGACAGTTTCAAAACGCGCACGTCTTCGTCGCACCACATCAATGGAGCTTTCCGCTGAATCTGCCGTTAAGTTGGCTAGGGTTGCCTGCCAAACGGACGCATGTATTGCCAGATGACAGCAGCCAAGCGCCGTTTGCGGCTGAATTTGACTACGCCATTTTGGGTCCGATCGCGCTGGGTCCAGGACGGTTTGCCGAAGTCGCGTTTTTTCATCGACGATCGCGCACTCTACTTGTCACTGATACTATCGTTTCTGTTCCCATCGAACCGCCCGCGATCGTGCAGCTTGACCCCTATCCGCTGCTGTTCCACGCGAAAGACAGCGCTGATGATGAAGTGGTAGATAATCCTGTTAACCGCCGCAAAGGATGGCATCGTATTGCCCTCTTTACGCTTTATTTCCGCCCCAGCGTCCTGGCAGTCAGGACTGCTAGCCAAACGATCAACAATGCCTTTAAAGCCACAGACCGTTCCAAAAAAGGCTATTTTGGGCTGTTCCCGTTTCAGTGGAAGGAGGACTGGCTGCGATCGTTCCATGCCCTACAGGGTGACGGACGACTTTTTGTGGCACCGATTTTGCAAACCCTTATCCTTAATCGCGCACCAAAAGAAACGCTTGACTGGGCTGACCATGTAGCGAGCTGGCCCATGCAACGCATCATTCCCTGTCACTTTGACGCACCCATTCAGGCAGAACCGCATCAGTTTCGGCAAGCATTTGCCTTCCTGGAACAGTCTCCAGTAAGCGGCGAAGCTACAAGCACCCCCTTGCCAGAACAGGACTTTGATCTGCTTAAAGCGATCGATACAAACCTGCACCGTGTTGGTATCGTACCGCCGCCCAAGGAGAAAGTGAGCCGATGAAATGGTCGTAGCAAGCTCACTTTCAGTAGACAGCCGTGCTAAATAATTTTTCTGTTTATTTTGAGATTAGTCACGCCCTTCCTACAAGCAAATAGTGCCTAACCCAAATGCCACAACCTTGTAGGTCGAGTTGCGATCAGGCAATCAGCGTGTACCGGACGGCTCCGTCTATTTCATGGTTGACAGCTAGGTGCGGGTCTATTGAAGCGCTGTATGCAGCTTAAACACCGCACCAATCAGGACAAGCGCTTGCACTTTGCCAACCGTAGGGATGAAAGCCACAAATCAGCGGCGTACGAGCTTCACGGCTGTAGCCATACGCCATTCCATGATAATTTGCACAACCGACACAGGGCTTAGGACGAGTGGAAACAACGTCAGTAAAGCCTAACTGCGATCGCAGAATGTGTCGCTTACTTTCCTGCCGCTGCCACTTTGCATGGTCAGCCTTCCTAAACAAGTAGTGAATCTTCCCAAACGGGTACTGGGCAGAGTCCATAAGGGTACTGGTAGAAGGATGTTACTCCAGCCTACCCGTAATTAAGGCAGTGTACTATCACCCTACTTCTGAGATTAGGAAATATCTTTCTAAAGACATAGAGAATTGAGCATATTTGGTAACATTTGATACTGTTTGCAGCAGCGATTTTGGCTTTAGAAGCAGCAGAGGCGCTGAGGAAAACTCATCCCTCATCCCTTACCCCAACTGCCATACCTTCACCTTGCTGTCTGAGCTGCCACTGACCAAAAACTTGCTGTCCGCTGTAAGGGCAACAGCGTTAACAGCACTGATGTGTTCGGTTAAGCTGCCACTAAGAGTGCCTGTTTCCAGGTTCCAGAGCCGGATGGTTGTGTCGCTACTGCCGCTGACAAGGAGCTTGCCATCACCGCTCATGGCGATCGCGTTCACTGAGTCCATATGCCCAGCCAGGTTACGCACTACAGCCCCCACCGTCAGATCCCATACTTTGATCGTTTTATCTTTACTGGCGCTAACGAGCGTTTTGCCATCTGGCGCAATCACGACTGCATTCACCGAGTTGAAGTGTCCGTTTGGCAGTGTGCGAACTGGCTCATTGGTTTTCAAGCTCCAAAGCTTAATCTGGTTATCCAGCCCGCCGCTAACAAGGAATTGACCATTGGGGCTGAGGGCAACTGACCGCACCATGCCTGCTAAACCAGAAAAGGCACGCAGCACTTCGCCTGTTGCTAGATTCCACAGCCGTACGGTACGGTCTTCACTACCGCTAGCAAACAGTTGCCCATCACTACTGATGACGACTGAGTTCACGTCTCTGGTGTGTCCAGTGAGCGATCGTAGAAGCCTGCCGGTTGCTAGATGCCAGAGGCGAACGGTGTGATCATCGCTACCACTAACTAAGGTCTGTCCATTGGGGCTAATGCTCAGGCAATTGATGGGTTTGTGGTGCCCTATCAGGGTTCGCAAAAGTTCGCCGGTGCTTCGATCCCAGACTTTAATGCTGTCATCTAAACCACCGCTGGCGATCGTGCTTCCATCGGCACTAATGGCAACGGCTGTCACCCAGCGAGAATGCCCAGTCAGGGTATGCAGACAATACCATTGCTGTGAACCTGATACAGGTTGCCTTGAGAGGGGCGCTCTAGAGACAGGTGGTTTAGAGGGTAGCCCACCCGAGACATGGGCTTGACTGACACCAGGCTGGCTCACGCTGGGTCGGCTTCGGTTTGGCTGGCTAACAGAAGGTTGGCTAACAGGCGACTGGTTCCCAGACTGACTTGCGCTTGACGATGGAGAAGAGGCGTTTGCCCCTCCAGACGATCGAACGGCACCACCAACTGAGCTAGCCACGATCGGAGGACTAGACAGAGCAGTTCGTAGGTCTTTCATGACGGCAGCCGCAGAGGGATAGCGTTCACTAACCAGATCCTTCAGCATTTTGTCTAGGATCTGAGCGATCGGTTCGCTGATTGCCCGTCCTTTTTCGCGCAAGCGTTCTCGCCAGAGCCAGCGCCCTTCTAGGGGATCGTACAAATCTTCCGGTTTCACCTGAGTCATTAAAAACAGACAGGTAGCACCCAGACTATAGATATCGCTGGCAGGATATGCTTTGCCGCTCCGCAGTTGTTCGATCGGCGCGTAGCCTTCGGTGCCAATCTTGGTGCCTGGTTGGTTGGTGGCTTCAACGGACAGTAGCTTTGCAACACCAAAGTCAATTAGCACTAGCTTGTTATCAAACTTGCGGCGAATGATGTTGGATGGGGTGATATCCCGGTGAATGACCTGATGATCATGGACAAATTTGAGAATGGGCAAGATGCCAGCCAGCACTTCACGAATGCGCTGCTCGATAAACACACCGTTCTGGGATAGTTCTTGCAGTAGCGTGTTGCCTTCAATGAACTGCTGCACCAGATAAAGGCGTTTGTCGTGCTCAAAGTAAGCTAACAGTGCTGGAATTTGAGGATGTTCGCCCAATTCATAGAGCCGCACTGCTTCTTGCTCAAAAAGTTTAACTGCCTTTTCGAGCGATTTTGTGCCTTGGATCTGGGGCGAAAATTGTTTGATGACGCAACGGGCTTTGAGCCGATCGTCGTCCAGTGCCAGATACGTTCTGCCAAAACCACCCTGCCCGATCGGTCGCATAACGCGGTAGCGTCCCCGCAGCAGCACTATTAGTTTAGTACCGCAACTGAGACAAAACTCGACATCATCAGCGTTTTGAGGCTGTTGGCAGTCCGGGTTGAGACAACAGGTCATACGTATGCACCAGGAACTTGTACTTTATTTTCCTCCATTCGCTGCGTTCTACACTATGAACGTCGCGCGATCGACAGGACTCGATGACACAATCATTCCCAGCGCCATCCTAAAGATGAACTGGAGCTACCTTTGCCACACTCATTTGTGATCGTCGTTTGGGATGGGAAACAATCACTATGCTCAAGTAAAGTACTCACCACGGTGATCGTCTAAATAGTTCTAGACCTCAAGCTAGAAAGTAGATGTCAAGCTTTCCAACAGCATCTCAAGAAAATGTTTCAAGCCAAAAAGCCTTTCGATTCGTAACGACCTAGTAACTGGTAACCTGCATAGTCAAGACCACAGCAGTACCCACTACCCCTGAGCATTCTCCTAAGCGAAATCGTCAGAAAGGTCAGAAGTAGGGGCATGGTGAGGCGTTCGGTCAACGCTACTAGCTCGCTAAGTACTCGCTGATCGCCGCTTTGCGCTTCCGTAGTTTTGTCAAGGCTTCGCGTTCGATTTGGCGCACCCGTTCACGGCTGATGCTGAGACGATCGCCAATCTTTGCCAGAGTGAGCGCTTGCCCGTCTTCTAGCCCAAACCGGAGCGCTAACACTTCTCGCTGCTGGGGCGTTAGATCTGTCATTAGCGTCTCTAAGTCAGCACGCAACGACGATTGCAATGCAAAGTCTTCTGGTGAAGCGCCAGTGTCTTCCAGCAGTTCGCCTAGCTCCGTATCCTGGTTGTCACCTACTCGCAGATCAAGGGAGAGGGGTTGGCGCGATCGTTCTAGGTACTCTCGCACCTGGCGAGGGGTTAGCTCCAGTTCGCTGGCAAGTTCAGATGCAGTGGCGGCTCGTCCTAACTGCTGCGAAAGTTGACGCTGTGCCTTCTTAATCTTGTTGAGCTTTTCGGTGATATGAATCGGTAGGCGAATCGTGCGACCCTTTTCAGCGATCGCGCGTGTGATTGCCTGACGAATCCACCAGTAGGCATAGGTTGAGAAGCGATAGCCTTTCGTAGGATCAAACTTTTCAACGCCGCGCTGCATCCCGATCGTGCCTTCCTGAATTAGATCCAGCAAGTCAACGTTGCGCTTGGTGTACTTTTTCGCGACTGAAACAACCAGGCGCAGGTTTGCTTCGACCATCTTGCGCTTGGCGTTCTCGCCTTCAGCGATCGCTTGCTGTAGTTCAGCTTCAGAAAGATCGACTTTTTGAGTCCATTCAGTTAACGATGGCTCACGATCAAGCTGCTGAGTCAGTGTTTCTTTGACCTCATACAGTGAGGATA
>DATNQS010000564.1:0-2986 GCA_036703925.1 Candidatus Sericytochromatia bacterium | reverse complement strand
GGTTGCCAAATCTGCATTAGCTGCACGATAAAAGCTGGCATCAAAGAGACTGATGGGCATCTGCTTTTCCTTAAAAAACACAAGTATGTCTGAACGTCCTGCATACTCATCGCTACCTTATAGGTATACACTTAATTTTTGCTCGGATTAAAAGCTTTGCTTACTCAATCTTTGCAATTGAAGGTGAGTTACCTTATCAAAGCTTTAAGGAAGAGACTATTTGAGAAACCCTCAAGATGGCGTATAACAGCGTACAAGGCTTTCTTCAGCATCTCGATCGATCACTGAGGCGTTAGATTTTCAACTTAGGCTACCTACTTACTTTTACGTAGGGTTTAACAGTTGATGGGCGATTCGGTTGTGTTTTTCCACCAGTGTTGGCAGTTCAATAGTAGTAAGTTGTCCTTGATCGACAACCTTTTTACCATTAATAAAGCTGTAATCAACCGAGTTGACCTGGCAGAAAATCAATGCAGCTACGATGTCATGATATGCCCCTGCAAAGGGATGTCGATCGACATTAACGGCAATAAAATCGGCGGACATACCGGGGACGATCGCGCCAATATCATCTCGACCCAGCACTCTAGCACCACCCAGGGTCGCCACTGCTAAAATTTCTCGTGCTGACATTGCGGTCGGGTCGCAATCACGGACGCGGGCTAACAGAAACGCCATACGGGCTTCTTGCAGCAAATTGCTAGTGTCATTAGAAGCAGAACCATCGACACCAATGCCAACCGGAACATTGTGATCCAACAGTTTGCGGATAGGGGCGATGCCGCTGGCAAGGCGCATATTGCTACAGGGACAGTGCGCTACGCCTGTGCCAGTTCTACCAAATTTCTGGATGGAGTCATCACTCAGTTGAACGCAATGGGCGTGCCACACATCCTTACCCAGCCAGCCCACTGATTCTGCATAGTCGCCTGGAATCATGCCAAAGTTTTCCAGACTGTAACTGACATCCGACTTGTTTTCTGCCAAATGGGTATGCAACCGCACACCGTCGTACGATCGTGCCAGTTTGGCTGATTCGCGCATTAGGTCCTGTGACACGCTAAACGGTGAACAGGGAGCCAGCGTCAGCCGTAGCATCGAGTGGCGTGAGTTGTCGTGATACTGCTCAATCAACCGCTGTGAGTCTTTAAGGATCACGTCTTCTTGCTCTACCAATGAATCGGGCGGCAATCCTCCAAGACTTTCGCCCACACTCATACTGCCGCGACTGGCATGAAACCGTAGCCCGATCGCCTGCATTGCCTCAATTTCATCATCCAACGTGCAGTCATTGGGATATAGATAAAGATGGTCACTGGCAGTGGTGCAACCCGACAGCATGAGTTCTGCTGCCGCCATCTGAGCGCTGATGTAAACCCCTTGTGCCGTAAGCCGTGCCCAGAATGGATACAGCGTTTGCAGCCAGTTAAAAAGACTGCAATCTTGTGCCGCCGACACAACCCGTGTCAGCGTTTGGTAGAAGTGGTGATGCGTGTTCACCAGACCAGGCAAAACGACGTGCCGCCCCTGCAAGTCCAGAACTTCGTCAGCAGTCTGGGGCAATTCTGCTGTTGTGCCCACTTGCTCGATCACGTTATCGCGCACGACGATCGCTGCATTGCAAAGCTCCTGCCGCGTTGCATCCATCGTGACCAGTGTGTGAATGTTCTTAACCAGCAGCGTTGACATGAGGTTTGAGATGCTGGATTGAGTAAGTTAACGTGCAACCATCAGTTAAACATTCAGAACGCCAACAATTCGGTCAGAACACTGACAATTCAGGAATAAGGGCTAAAGAGACACAGATTAAGTGAACTTAGTTTCGTGTAAGGACACAGTAGCTTTAGCATCGCTATGCCAAAGGCTACTGCCCTCCTAGTCTGTAAGGTTTACAGATGACTTGATTCTCAATCCTCAGTTTCTTATCTGCTCCGTTGATGGCTACAACGCTTCTATTCTGCTTGCTCCTCATCTACAGCCTCGTCAGGGAGTACGAGGTCTTCCCCGGTAGAAAGTGGGACGAGAGCAACGGCTGCGATCGCGTCGTCCTCATCCAATCGCTGGACGCGCACACCTGTAGCCGATCGTGATTGGGATGAGATGGCATCGACTGACTGGCGAATAATGATGCCTCGATTTGTGACCATCATCAGTTCAGCGCCTTCATTGACGATATGCAATGCTGCCAGCCGATCGCCCTTTTTGCGGAATTTGGTCGCCACTAGCCCCATGCCTGCGCGATTTTGCAGACGGAACTGAGACACTGGCACCCGCTTACCATAGCCGCCCATGGTCACAACTAGAATCCACGGACCAAGCTGACCATTCACCGTTGAGGGTTGGTCGCCCTCTCCCTCGCTACTCTCAACCAGTTCGCCGTTTAGTTCACCATTGAGTTCTTCGACCTCTGGTTCCACAGCGGATTCCAGCACTTGCGCCAGATCCGCCACGATTTGACTGGGTAAGATGTCCATCCCCACGAGGCGATCGCCCTCGCGCAGCGACATCGATCGCACACCCCGCGTTGCCCGTCCTAAGGGACGTAACTGCTCATGGTTCGCACGAAAATGAATCGATCGTCCCAGGCTAGAGCCAATAATAATGCTGTCATCAACACGGGCACGCCGCACCCAGCGGAGCTCATCGCCATCTTCCAGCGAGATCGCAATGAGTCCATTCGCGCGAATGTTACTGAAAGCAGTGAGCGCCGTTTTCTTGATGTAGCCGTTGCGGGTCAGCATCACCAGATATTCGTCAGCGCTAAACTCGGTAACGGGGATGAACGCAGTGATTTTTTCCTCGCGAGGAATCGGCAGCATTTGGACAATTGGCGTACCCCGTGAGGTGCGTGACCCAACAGGAATCTGGTATGCCTTGAGGGCATAGACAACACCTCGATCGCTGAAAAACAGCACACTATCGTGGTCGCAGCAGGTGAGAAAATGCTCTACCCCGTCATCTTCTTTCATGCGAGCACCCGCTTTAC